>DAOSOK010000012.1 GCA_035373905.1 Candidatus Ozemobacteraceae bacterium
CGTGTCCACTTTTTCAAGTTGTCGTGAAAAGTACGCAAGATTCGGATGAACCATAATACCTTCCCGTCGGTTTCCTCGCTCAATCCCGTCGATGGGAAGATGAATGTAAATACCAACGCAAACCTCGTTCTGACGATGAGCGAAAATGTCGTTGCAGGGACAGGCGTCATCGAAATCTGGAGAACATCTGGGTTTGGCTCTCCGGTCATTTTTGAATCGTTCACGTTGCCATCGCCGAGGGTCACGATTGTCGGCAATACGGTGACGATCAATCCGACGAACAATCTTGGTGTTAATCGAGACTATGCTGTGCTGATCGATGGCAACTGCCTGCGGGATACAGCAGGAAATTATTTTGCTGGTTATCTCACCACAACCGATTGGAATTTTGGAACGTATTGAATAATTCAAAATGTATCAACGCTTTTGTTCGATGCGTGACGGAAATGTCGAATGCTGAGAAAGGCACCGATATTGAATTGGCATCCGGCAGTCCTGGTGGTCTTTTCCCCCCTCCTCATCGTCTGCACCCAGAAATGTCTGACGCGGCGAAATCCCGTTGGCGTACGGGTTTCTGTTACCCCCGGTGGCAGGGAGTATAATCAGAAGCAATGGACACGAAATTCGGCTTTTGAGGACGCAGACCATGAAACGGAGAAGCTCGATCATCCGCTGGAGTGCCGCCATGTTCTTGCTTGTTGCATCGACCATCGCAACGGTGGCTGTTTCATCGGCGGAGGATCTGCGCGTGGCGAAGCCCGGCGAGGAGTTTCTGATCATCGGGCACATGGGGGCGCCGCTGAATGCCGTCGAGAACACGATCGACGGGTTCAAAAGGGCGGTCGAACTCGGCGCGAACGCGATCGAGACGGATCTTTCCCTGACGAAGGACGGCGAGGTCGTGTTGTGGCACGACTGGAGCCCGAACTCGACGGTTGCCCTGTTCAGACAGGCAGGTAAGCAGGGGTTGTATGCACGGCCCTTCAACCCGAATCTTCGAAACGCGATGCGAAAGCCGGTTCCCGAACTGACGCTTGCGGAGCTACGCGCGAACTATGGCTACACGCTGCGGACCAACAAGCTCGGAACGAAAGACAAGCTTTCGGCGCGCATTCCGACGATCGAGGAACTCTGTGCCTGGGTGGCCGGCGAAGACCGGATCAAGCGTGTCTTCTTCGACATCAAGATTCCCGAAGGGAAGGTGCAGTTCGTGAAGCCGCTCGTCGAACGTGTTGCAAAGGCCGTTCGCGAGCGTGGCCTCGAGGGGCGCGTCGTTCTCATGTCGCCGTATCACGATATTCTTTCCGCGATGATCGCCATCGAGAGCGATCTGACGATCCTTCACGACCAGGAACTGCCGGCGGTTCTGATTCTCAATTCGAAGAAGTTCTCGACCGTCGCTGGGGCCATCGATCTGAAGCTGGGCTGGGGGGCCATCGGGCGGCCGGTCGCGACGATCAACGGGTATTCCATCTTCAAAAAAATCATTAAATATGATAGGAAGCTGGCGCGCATCCACAATTTCAACAAGGTCGAGCCGCCGGTCGAGGGCGTCATCGCCTGGACGCTCGACAAACCTGAGGAGATGCGCGACATCATCAAGCTCGGCGTGCACGGCATCATGACGAACCGCCCCGACCTTCTCCGCGACATCGTCGCCTCCTGGAAGGATTGACGCAGTCAACCTCCCGGAAAACAACGCACCACTGAGACGCTGAGACACAGAGTTCTAAAAAAATTTCACTCTCTGTGTCTCTGTGACTCTGTGGTGCGATGTCTTTTTCGACATATCAGGCACGACGGGGCGGGTTTGAAACCCGCCCCTACGGATAATTGGGAATATATATCACAGGGCGGCGGGGAGGGACGGTGGGGTGTCGGCGGGCTTTTCGGCGACGACGGCGAAGGTGCGGACCGGCTCGGAGATGCCCTTGATGGGGACGGGCTCGAGTTCGCGGGTTTCGAAGGCGGCGTGCACCTCGTTCCAGGTCGATTCGCTGATGACGATGCGGTTTTCGTCGCGGGCGAGCGAGCAGAGTCGGCTCGCGAGGTTCACCGGCGAGCCGATGACGGTATACTGGAGGGCTTTCGAGCTGCCGATGTAGCCGGCGACGACATCGCCGGTGTTGATGCCGATGCCGATCCTGAGTGGCATCTTGCCGGCGCGCTCGCGTTCGGCATTGAACCGGTCGAGCGCCTCCTGCATGCGCAGGGCGGTGCGCACCGCGCGCACGGCGTCGTCGGGCCGGGTGACGGGGGCGCCGAACAGGGCGATCATGCCGTCGCCGACAAACTTGTCGAGGGTGCCGTCGAACGAGAAGACGACGTCGACCATCCGTTCGAAATACCCGTTCAGCAGCGAGACGATCTCGCCCGCGTCCATCTTTTCCGACATCGAGGTGAAGTTGCGGATGTCGGAAAACAGCATCGTGGCGCGCATCGGCACGCCGCCCTGCCTGACCTCGAGCCTGCCGCTCGCGACGTACTCGGCGATGACGGGCGAGAACATGCGCTGGAGCCGGGCGCGCGTGGCGGCCGCCTCCTCGTTCTTGCGGGCCAGCCCGGCGTTGGCGACGAGCAGGGCCGCCTGGTTCGCCAGCGTCGAGAGGATTTGCAGATCCTTTTCGGAAAAGGCGTGCGTGACGAGTTGTGAATCGATGATCACGATGCCGAGCAGCGCGTCCTTGTAGAGCAGGGGCACGGCCATGGCGCTGCGGATTCCCTGGGCGATCACCGACTGGGCGTTCTGGAACCGCGGGTCGTCGGCCGCGTCGAGCAGCAGAATGCCGATGCGTTCCTCCTCGATGCGCTTCACCATCGAGGTCGAGATCATGAACTCCTCGTCGGGTCGCTCCTTGCGCATGCGGCTGGCGCGCGGCACGAGCCGGCCGTTGGCCTCGTAGAGAAGCACTACGCCGCGATTCGCCGGCAGCATGTCGAACACGCACTCGAGGATGCGGTCGAGAATGCGGTCGAGATCGATCTCGTGGCCGACCGCCTGCATCAGCTCGTGGGCGATGCGCAGTTTCTCGTAGTCACGTCGCAGGAACTCGACGTCCGTGATTTCCCGCTCAGGCTGGAAGGTTTTCGACTCGACGGCGATGCGCCCCTGGACCATGCCGGGTTGTTTCGGGGTGAAAACGGCCTGCATCGCGTGCTGGCTGTCGAGCTTCGGGGGGGCGGCGGAATCCGGCACCGCGATCGGTCCGCCCCTGGTTGACCGGTCGGAAAGCGTGGCGTCTCCCGGAGCCGCTACGGCCCGGCGGTCTTCGATCAGGAAGATGCATTCGGTGCCGCCGAGCGAAAAACGCGCACCGTTCTGAAGCCGGGTCGGCACCGTGAGGCGAATGCCGTTCAGCAGGGTGCCGTTTCGAGAGCCGAGATCCTCGATGACGTATCCGTCGCCCTGGAGCGTGATGCGGCAGTGGGTTTTCGAGATGTGCGGCTCGGGAATCGCGATCGCGTTCTCGGGCAGTCGCCCGACCGTCGCCACCTTCTCGATCTCGTACACCAGCCGCTGCCCGTTCGGCATCAAAACAATCAGTCTGGCCATCGTCCGGAAAGCCTCTCGAGAGTTTTTTATCTCTTGCGAGGTTACCACATCACCGAACCGAAAAGAAGATTTCCTCAGGGGAAGGGATTCATGCCGGAGGCAGTTGAAAATTCCCGGCGACAATGCCGGCCACGGTGATGTCTTCGTCGATTTTTTCCCACCGGAGAGCATGGCCGCTCAAGCGGATGCCGACCTGGGCCAGATCCTCGTCAGACGCATCTTTCAACAGTTGGAACCGGGCAGCTGGAAAGCCGATGATCCGCCCGTCGGTCAGTTCGATGAAGACCATTCTCTTGTCGACCCACGCTTTGATGGCATGAGGCCGGTCAGGCTGCTTTGGTTGCTTCATCCATGATTTCTCTCAGCCAGGCGTTCAGGCTTTTGCCGGCAGCTTCGGCTGTTGCGATGGCGCGGGCGTGAAGTTCCGGTGGAATGCGGAGGAGAAGCCGGCCTGAATATTTTCTATACGGTTCGATGCCTTTCCGTCGGCAGGTATCGAGGAAAATGGAAAGGGAAAGCCGAAACTCCCTCCGGAGCTCTTCCGGGTTTCTCCCCCAGAAATCAGCCCCTCCGTTCAGGCCGAGGATTTCACCCCGGAACATATCACGGTCGGGATCATATTCGATCTTCGCAATGTGCCCATCAACAGTCATCAGATTCATGGCATTACTCCGTGCTCTTCAAGCCATCGCCTGACACAGGCCACGGCTCCTTTGTCCGTAACAGGCTCGGGGTGCGGGCGATGGAACACCCGCACCTCGTCGAAAAGAATGACGGCAATTCGACTGCCCTCGCGTTCCTCGATCTCTGCCCCTAGCTCGCGAAAGAGGGCTTCGATATCACTCCAGTGGATATTTGCCGATACAGGCCGGGAAAAAATCGCCTGGAGCGTTTTGGCGTTTTTTCGTTTCACAATCTAAATGATATCAGAAAATGCTATCAGCGCAAGTGCTTCATGATTTGTCGGTTATAGGTTTCGGCGATACCTTTCCTCGACATATCTGGCGTAGGGGCTGGTTTGAAACCAGCCCCTGCAGCGCATCAGCGAGAATCTGATGTGAACTGGATTTCGTGGAGGCGGGCGTAGCGGCCGCCTTTGGCGAGGAGGTCGTCGTGCGTGCCTTCTTCGACGAGGCGGCCGTCGTGCATGACCAGGATGCGACGGCAGTGGCGGATCGTCGAGAGGCGGTGGGCGATGATGAGGCAGGTGCGATCCTTCGCCATGGTTTCTATAGCAGCCTGTATTGATTTCTCGGTCTCGGTGTCGACGGCCGAGGTGGCCTCGTCGAGGACCAGAATCGGCGGGTCGGCGCACAGGGCGCGGGCGAAAGCCAGGAGCTGGCGCTGGCCGGTCGAGAGGTTCGCGCCGCGCTCGTACAGCTCGCCGCCGAAACCGCCCGGCAGCGCGCGCAGGAACCCGGCGGCCCTGACCCGTTCTGCATGGACGGCCACTTCCGCTTCGCTGCGTGCTTCGTCCCAGAGGCGGATGTTCTCGACGGCACTGCCGGAAAAGATGAACACATCCTGCTGGATGACGCCGATGCCGCGGCGCAGCGCGTCCTTGGAGATGGTGCGGAGCTCGATGCCGTCGATCGTGATCGAGCCGGAATCGATCTCGTAGAAGCGCTGGAGAAGGGAAGCGATCGTGGTCTTGCCAGCCCCCGTGTGGCCGACGATGGCGACCGACTCGCCGGGCGCGACCCGGAAACTGACGTCGTGCAGCACCGGCCTGCCCGGCTCGTAGCCAAACGTGACCCGGTCGAACACGATCTCGCCGCGCCAGCGTTTCGGGGCTGAACCTTCGATGATGGCCTGTTCCTCCTGTTCGTCCATGAGGGCGAAGACCCGCTCGGCCGCCGCCATGGCGCTCTGGAACAGCGTCACCTTCTCGCTGATGTTGCGGATCGGGAAGAAGAAAAACTGGGCATAGGCCAGGAAGCTGACCAGGATGCCGACGGTGATCTGGCCGTTTCGCACCATCGAGCCGCCGAGCAGGAGGACGATGACGATCGTCAGGCCGTTGATCAACGTCACGACGGGCGAGAAGACCGCGTGATGGAAGAGCGACTCGAGCTGGGCGTCTCGGTGGCCGGCATTGAGGGCGACGAAGCCGGCGGCCCGTTCCGGTTCGCGACGGTACATCTGGATGATTTTCATTCCCGAAATGTTTTCGGCCAGCGTTGCGTTGAGACGCGCGATCCGCTGCCGGACGAGGCGGTACGCGGTGCGTATGCGGGACTGAAAATACACGGCCGATGCGATCAGCAGGGGAACGGTCGCGAGCGTGGCGAGGCCGAGCACCGGCTCGAGCAGCAGCATGGCGATCGCGATGCCGACGAGAACGACGAAATCGCCCAGGACGACGACCAGCCCCGAGGAAAATAGCTCGCCGAGCGCCGTGACATCGTTCGTCACGCGCGTCACCAGCCGGCCGACGGGATTGCGGTCGAAGAAGCGGATGGGCAGCCGCTGGAGATGTCCGAACAGGCGGGTGCGGAGTTCGAGCATCACGTTCTGACCGACATACTGCAGCAGATAATTCTGGCCGCAGGCGGCAAGGAAAATCAGCAGCTCGAGCACCCCGTAGACGAGCGCCAGCCGCGTGACGGCGACTGCATCGCCGGATTTGATGCCGAGGTCGACAACCCGGCCGAGCACCCATGGATTCACGAGAAACATGCCCATCCCGAGAAACACGAGGAGAATCGCAGCGACAGCCGGAGCAAGGTGCGGCCGTACATACGGCAGCAGCCTGCGCATCAGCCGCGCATCGTACACCGAGCCGACCAGTTCGTCGTCCTGCACGAAAGAATCACGCATGGCTTGCCTCGAGTTTGCCACGAGAAGAAGGAACGAATCCGCAGATTGCGCAGATCCCGCAGATGATCTCGAGAATAAAGGCAGGGGAATTCGTTGGGCGATCGCGTCGGGCGCTTCGCGAAGCGTCCCTGTGGGTTGTTGGTTGCTTTTTCAAACTTCACCCTTCAAACTTCGAACTTCGCCTGTCGGCAGACGTTCGTATTGATTGATGAGCTGCTGCCTGTGCCAGAGGCGGGCATACTCTCCGTTGGCTGCGAGGAGTTCGGTGTGGGTACCGCGCTCGATGATGCGGCCGCGGTCGAGATGGATGATGAGATCAGCATCCTGAACCGAGGCGAGGCGGTGCGACACGATGAGGGTCGTTCGGCCGGCGCGGGCGGTTTTGAGCTCGCGCCTGATCTGCTCCTCGGTGTCGGCGTCGACGGCGCTGGTCGTGTCGTCGAGAACCAGCACGGACGGATCGGCGGCAAGGGCCCGGACGAGGGTCAGACGTTGTTTCTGGCCTCCGGAAAGATTCACGCCGCGTTCGCCGAGGAGGGTCTCGAAGCCCTTCGGAAGCGCCTCGATCTCGGGAAGGATACGGGCGATTCGGGCGCATTCGCGGGCACGCGAAAGATCGGTTTTGTCTTTCATGCCGAATGCTATATTTTCCAGCACCGACTCGGAAAAGAGGAACGCATCCTGCGGCACGACGCCGAATGTACCTCGCAATGCCGGCAGGGGAATCTCTCGTATGTCCCTCCCGCCGATGAAGACGGTGCCGGGTGGGGTGTCGAGAAGGCGCATGACGAGGTTGAGAAGCGTCGTTTTCCCGCTTCCGACCGGGCCGACGATGCCGAGCGTCTCTCCGGGCCCGACCTTCAGGGTGATATCCCGCAGGACCGGCTCGTCACAGCCGGGAAAGGAGAAGGTGAGATTCCGGACTTCGATGGCGCCAGGAGGAACCGGCTTTCCGGATTCTTCGGGGCCGGCGATCTCCGGCTGTTCGTCGAGGATCTCCCGACTGCAGGCGAGGGAAGCCATGCCGCGCTGGGCGATGTTGATCGCCATGCCGAGCGCCGTCATCGGCCAGACCAGCTTGAGAATGTATGCCTGGAACGCGACGAACGAGCCGAGCGTGATCGTGCCGTCGAGCACCTGGCGGCCGCCGGCCCAGATCAGCAGGAAGATGCCGAGGCCCATCGCCAGCTCGAGGGCAGGGTGGAAGATGGCCTCGAGGCGGGCCAGTTTCAGCTGGTTGGCGAGCAGCCCGCGGCTGATGTCCGCGAACAGGGTCTCCTGAGCCGTCTCGCGCCTGAATCCCTTGATGACGCGGATGCCGGCTACCGCTTCCTGTGCGTGGGAGGAAAGGTCGGCCAGCCGCTTCTGGACCTGGGCCGACCGTGCGTGGATCCGACGGCCGACGAGGACGACGAAGAACGGGATGAGAGGGGCGGGAGCGAGAACGTACAGCGAAAGCGACGGGGAGAGCCAGAACATGATCGCGGGGATCCAGAGGAAGTAGAACAGGGTGTCCATGATGAGGAGCAGCCCGATGCCGAACATCTGGCGCACCTCGTCGATGTCGTTCGTCAGGCGCGACATCAGCTCGCCAGTCTTCGTGCGGGTGAAGTAGCTGAACGAGAGGGATTGAAGATGGGTGTACAGGCGCGTCCGCAGTTCGAAAGCGACGGCGTAGCTTGTTCCGATGAAATACTGCCGCCAGATGTATCTGCCGAGGGCCTGACCAATGGTAACGAGGGCATACAGCCCGCCCAGTTTCCAGATGAGGGCGGCGTCTGTGCCCTTTTCGAGACCGTCGATGGCCGCCTTGATCAGGAGGGGCGGCGTGATGTCGAATGCATCGACCAACGCCAGGGAAACGATGGCGAGCAGGAACGGCCGCTTGAACTCCCAGAGCAGGTCGAACGCCAGCCGTCGCGTCGAGGATAGCGGCGTCGAAGTGCCGGAAACGGTTTCCGGTGACCCTGGTCTGCTCAAAACATCTTCCTTCCACGATCGGATTCCCGTGATCCGCTCAGGATGCGGCGCGCAAAGATACCGCCCGCAACCGGCTCTTGTCAAACCAGTTCCCTGTCAGTCAGAGCGAACGCATCGTTATTCGCATCCGCTGCGTCACGGAGCTCCAGAACCCGCTTCACCACAAAGCCACACAAACACAAAATGAGCGACGGTCCTTCTTTCGTGCCTTTGTGCCTTCGTGGTGAAGCAGTCTCGGTGTCTGGTTCGTTGTTTTTCAAGCATACCAGGCGTATCTCATGCGCCTCCTCGTGATTCGACGAAACATTTGCGGGTGGAAACAAAGTCTGATACTCTTTCCGAAGAGACACCAGGAGTCTGGCTGAACATGCGCTGCCAGGGAGAGAAATGGAGCCTGCGCAGACGCCAGGGGCGGAGGTAGAGAGGTGAAGATCAGGTTCTGGGGATGCAGGGGATCCATTCCGGCGCCCGGCCCTAATACTCTGAGGTATGGTGGGAACACCACCTGTGTCGAGGTGCGGCCGCTGGGCGGCGGTATCGTGATCATCGATGCCGGCTCGGGCATCAGGTCCCTGGGCAAGCAACTCCTCAAAGAGGGGGAACTTTCGGACATCTTCCTGCTGCTGACCCACTCGCACTGGGACCACCTGACCGGCTTTCCGTTCTTCACGCCAGCATATCTCAAAAAATATAATATTTATGTCTATGGCGGGCCGAGCGCGCAGAGCTCCCTGAAGAAATACCTGAGCCACCAGATGACGGCGCCGTATTTTCCGGTCGATTTCAGCCTGATGAAGGCCGCGTTTCACTTCGAGAGCAACGGACTCCAGGGCCGCAGCATCGGAGGGATCGAGTTCTCGGCCATCGAGTTGAGCCATCCGAACGGGGGATACGGGTTCAAGCTGACGCGAAACGGAAAGAGTTTCGTGTTCCTGACCGACAACGAACCCGCGTTTCCCCACGAAGGCGGCCTGAAAAGGGATGACTACGTGAATTTCTGCCGGGGCGCCGACCTGTTCGTCCACGACGCCCAGTACACCGACGAGGAGATCAAGATCACCCGCGGGTGGGGCCATTCGACGTTCGCCGAGGCGACGCAGATCGCGATCGACGCCGGTGTCAAGCGATTCGGGCTGTTTCACCACGACCCCGATCGCACGGACGACGACATGGACCGGTGTGTCGAAGTCTGCAGGGCGCAGATCGCCCGGGCTGGCGCGAAGATCGACTGCTTCGGCTGCATGGAAGGCGCCGAGCTCTCCCTGTAGATAGAGGCGTTTCACGAAACGCCCCTGCGATTTCCCGGATGGGCATTGAGAGGTATTTTCGAGGGACGCGAAATGCCCATGCTTGCAAACGGGGCGGGCGTATGATATTCTGCTCGCGCCTTCCCCGGACACCATCCGAGACGTGGCATAGTCATTCCAGACCAAGCAACACAGTACTGAAGGAGTAGAGTCATGCAGAGTCGCGTAAAATGGTTCAACAACGCCAAAGGCTTCGGTTTCATCGAAAACAACGGCGGCGGCAAGGACATCTTCGTCCACTACAAGCAGATCACCGGCGACGGGTATCGCTCGCTGGAAGAAGGCCAGACGGTCGAGTTCGAGGTCGAGGAAGGCCCCAAGGGCCCCCAGGCCGTGAACGTCCGCAAGATCTGAGCACGTAACGCAGAGCAGTTCGGGGGCGACGGCATCGGCCGCTTCGCCCCCGTTTCATTCAAACGACGTTTCCCCGCGGAATGCGGGCGGCATCACGAAGGAAGCACGAACATGGACGCACCCTCCAGCAGCAATCTCGACCTGAATATCGTTCAGCAGCAGAGACTCGACGTGATCAACAACCTCCGGAGCGAGGGCATCGAGCCGTTTGGCCACCGCTATGACCGGACGCACGATACCGAAACGGCGAAAGCCGCGTTCGATGCCGCCGAGAAAGCCAACGGCCCGGCCGAGCATTTCGAGTGGGGTCCGGTCAAGGTTGCCGGCCGCCTGGTCGCCAAGCGCGAGCAGGGGAAAACCGCGTTCGGCCACCTGGCCGACATGAAGGGGCGCCTCCAGCTCTACTTCCGGAAAGACGTGCTGAGCGAGAAGGAGTTCGCGCTCCTCAAGCGGCTGTACGCCGGCGACATCATCGGCGTCGAGGGCATGATGTTCCGCACCCGCACCGGCGAGGTCACCCTGCGCGTGACCGCGATCACCGTGCTGTCGAAGTCGGTGAACCCGCCGCCCGAGAAGTTCCACGGCCTGACCGACGTCGAACAGCGGTACCGCCAGCGGTACGTCGACCTGATCGCGAACCCCGAGGTGCGCGACACGTTCATCAAGCGGAGCCGCATCGTGCAGAGCATCCGCGAGTTCATGAACGCCCGCAGCTACCTCGAAGTCGAGACGCCGATGATGCACCCGATCGCGGGCGGCGCGGCGGCCCGGCCGTTCGTGACGCACCACAACGCCCTCGACATGGACCTCTTCCTGCGCATCGCCCCGGAGCTGTATCTGAAGCGGCTGCTGGTGGGCGGCTTCGAGCGGGTGTACGAGATCAACCGCAGTTTCCGCAACGAGGGCATCTCGATCAAGCACAATCCCGAGTTCACCATGATGGAGACCTACCACGCCTACGGCGACATGGAAACGATGATCGAGCTGACGGAATCGCTCGTGGTCGAGGTGACGAAGCAGTTCTTCCCCGACCTGAAAGTGCCCTACCAGGGGAAAACGCTCGATTTCAGCCGGCCCTGGAAGCGGCTGAAGATGGTCGATGCGGTGCGCGAGGTCGCCAACTGCCCCGAACTCGATTTCAACTGCCCGCGCGAGCTGGCGGCGGCCAAGGCGAAAGAGCTCGGGATCTACATCGAGCCGACCGATACCAGCGCCAAGCTGATCGTCAAGATCTTCGAGGAGAAGATCGAGTCGACGCTGATGAACCCGACGTTCGTGATCGAGTACCCGAAGGAAACCTCGCCGCTGGCCAAGGCCAACGCCCAGGACCCGACGAAGGTCGACCGGTTCGAGATGTTCATCGCCGGCCGCGAAAACGCGAACGCATTCTCAGAGTTGAACGACCCCGAAGAGCAGCGCATGCGCTTCGAAGACCAGCTCCGGCAGCGGGCCGGCGGCGACGACGAAGCCCACCAGATGGACGAGGATTACGTGAACGCCCTGCGGTACGGCATGCCCCCGGCCGGCGGCCTGGGAATTGGCATCGACCGGCTCGTGATGGTGCTGACCGACTCGGCGTCGATCCGCGACGTCATCCTCTTCCCGACGCTGCGCCGCACCGACAACAAGCCGAAGGCCGAAGAGAGCGAAACGTCCGATAAGGCCTGAACATCCCGATTTCCGGAGGACGAACCATGCCGATGAGCCTGCTGAAGACCTTGGGAATCTCCGCCGCGCTGGCGGTGGCGTTTGCGGGAGCCTGCGCCGCCCCCGCGGCCGCGGTGACGCCCGACGTGCGGCTGCCCGCGTGGCACGCCCTCGAAGTCCGGGTGTCCGACTGGGACCCGGCAAAAGGCGAGATCGGCATCGACGCGAATCTGCGCGCACTGGATGTGCCGTTGCAGGAGCTCGCCGCCGAGATCCACTGGCCGAAGCCCGTCGAAGGCCGCGGCGGCCGCAGGACGGCCGCGGCGCTGCCGGCCGGGCAACTCTGGAGCACGAGACATTCCGCAAGGGGCCTGACCATTCCATTCGACGGGTGGATCGAACTGGAGATGCTGGCCAGGCCCGACGCCGACGCGATCCGCCGGAAGATCGAGGGCACGGCGACGTATGCGCCGGCAATGCGCCAGGTCATGATGGGCGAAGTCGCCGCCGTGAAAGCCCCCCTTCCGATCGGCCGAAACCTTGCGTTATATACCGATAAAAATATAGCTGTCCTGATGCCGGAAGCGCTCGTGTTTCAACCGGTGCTGAAAGCCGGCTCTCGTGTGCTTCATCTGTGGATGCCGGACGTCGCTTTCGACGGTTCTCTTCGGTCCGCTCTCGGAAAGCTCCGGGCCTGCATTGCCGCGGAACGGCCGGCCCCGGCGCTCGACGAGGCGATCAAGGCGGTCGACGAGGCGATGGGCGCCGCGAGTGATACGGTCGAGATCTCGTTCGGCGACGGCAGGCCGTCCTTCGCTGTGCCTCTGAACGTGTTCAGGGACGGGATGACGATGAATCGTGCCGTGCTGGCCGCGGCGCGGGAGCCGGAGAGCGCGATTGCCCTCGGCCGCCTCGAACGACTCGTGCGGCAGGCCCCGAACTTCGCGACGGCCTTCGGCTGGGCCAACGTGGGCGTCCTGCAGGCCGGGGCCGGCCTGAAAGATCGCGCCCGCGACTCGTTCAGCGCAGCGCTCGAGCTGATTCCGGCGTGGCCGCTGGTTCGGGGCTGGCAGAAGGAATTGGAGAAGGGCAAATGACCTGGTTTTTCGCGTTCAGCACGGTCGGCGTCGCGCTGACCATGATCATGGCCGCATTCCGGCGCACCCTGGGCCTGCGCTGGCTCGAATGGCTGGGCGGCATCGCCCTCTTCGGCCTCGTCGCCGGCCTCCTCGTCCGCTTCGGCGCCGGAAAAGGCGAGGAGAAGGACGACCCCCAGAAAGACGCAGCCCCCAAACATGCGTAGGGGCGGGTTACAAACCCGCCCTGCCTCTTGAAATGATGGGTGAAAACGAGAACCGGCCCCGCCGAAAGGCGGGGCCGGTTCGTCGATGGCTTCCGAATTACTGGCCGATCGAGTTTTTGAGGCTGGTGAGAGCGGCCTTGGCGGCCTTGAACCGTTCAAGAGCGGTCCTGACGGCGGCGGGGTCGGCCGGGCGGCGGCTGAGTGCCTCGTTGTAGGCGGCGAAGGCGGCGAAGTATTCTTCCTGGGCGGCGGAAAGCTTGTGGGCCGAGTCTTCGCGAGGGGCGTTCGGGGTTTCGCCGGGGGCGACCGGCGCCAGCGTCGTATCGGATGAATAGGAGGTGTAGACCTGGCCGTTCTGCGCGTTCGATCCGACCGTGACGGAAGGCTGGGGAGTCGCGGCGACCGCCGGGGCGGAGCTGCGACTTCCGAACAGGCCGGAGAAGAAGTCGGAGATGCGTGACCAGAACGACTTCTTCGTCGACGTCGTCTGGGTCGATGTGGTGGAACCCGTGGTCGAGCCGCCGGCGATCGAGCCGCGCTGCTGCAGATACGCGTAGAACTCCCGAGTTACGGTGCGCGATCCGCCGTTCAGGTAATCGAGCATCTCGTCGAGGGAGGCCTTGCTGTAGCCGATCTTGTCGAGCAGCTTCGCGAGGGCGACCTGGTCGGCGGGGTAGGTCTTTACGTAGGCGCGGCAGAAGTCGCGCAGCGAGGCGTGCGGCCCGGAGGTGGAGAGCAGGTTGTAAACCTTGTCGCGGCCGCCGGGGAACGTCATCATGACGTCATACAACATCTTTCCGACGAACAGCTCGTTGCGGGTCATCTGCTCGAACGTGTTGTCGATGAGGAACGCCGTGGTTGTGTCGTTGTCGAACGAGAGCGAGAACACCTTGCCGCCGTTCTTGAGGGCGCCGAACGCGTTCGCCCAGCCTTCGACCCAGGCGGTGTTCGAATTGGGGAGAATCTCGTCGAGGGTGTGGATGTTGTCGGAGCCGTAGTTCAGACCGCTGAACGTGTAGCTGCCGCCGTAGGCGTTGAGCATCGCAACGTGGCCCAGTTCGTGCAGGTAGACGAACTTCTTGCTGTCGTCGGAAGAATACTGGGTGACGTGGCGATACAGCTTGATGTTGTAGCCCGTCGTCGAGCGGTAGGAGGAGGAAATCTGGTTGCGGTCGCTGATGGTCATCGTGAGCGGCTTGCTCAGACTGCCCGCGATGACCTGCGTGTAGTCCCACAGGTTGCGGCCGCCGACCTGGTTGCTGAAATACGCGCGCCAGGGGCTGCCGACGGGAAGCTGGTCGATGCTGGTGACGAGCACGGTCTGGTAGCCGATCTCGTTGCCCCAGGCGTCGGTCGTCACCTTCTCGTAATAAAACGTCACCCCGGCAACGGCCGGCGCCGCGAGGCAACACAGTACCGCGAGGGTCAGAACGAGTCGTAAGAGCGGCCGTTGATGCGATGGCCGAAGCTGCATAATGTCTCCCCGCCTTCAGGTTATACAGAAATTATAAGGACCGAACGGGGGTACGTCCAGAGTTCAACCCGAAGAAATGCCGGACGTTTTGGAAACGCATCGCGGGCGTATCGCCAGCGTGTCGCTCTAGCGGGTCATTTCAGGCGGCCGTCTTCGATCAGGCTGATCAGCCGGGTGACCAGTTCCGTGAAACTCGCGGTATTGACCTCGTGCGCGGTGTCGTTGATCGTGGCCGAGAGAACGTAGGTCGGCGATGCCTGGGCTTTCTGAAGCGAAATCGTGTAATTGAGGACGCCCGGTTCCGAACCGCCCTTGAACGCGACCCGGCGCCACTGGTTTTTCCGGACGAGACCGGGATTGATGCCGACGGCGGGATGCTCTCGCAGTTCGAAGAGGACGCGGCACAGTTCGTCGGTCGTGGCATGCCACTCGATCGTATCGACATGGAATGGGGTCGTGCGGATGTCGGCGATGCTGACGGGAGCGGTTCCCAGTTCCGCGAGCATGGCGCGCCGGGTTGCGACGTCGGCTTTCGCGAACCGCTCGGCGCGGGCCGTATCGTTGGAGTATTTGAGGCGGAACAGATCGAACGTGGTCAGGAACGGGCGCATGCGCTCCGGGGCTATGGCTTCGACCGCCTCCCGGCCAAGCGTGTGGATGAGATGGTCGGTGGCGGTGTTGTCGCTGATCGAGATCATCAGGTTGGCGAGCGTCGCGAGCGTGACGGGCGTGCCGGCCGGCCAGTCCTGGGTGACGCCGGTCGGGAGGCTTTGCCACTCCGGCCGCAGCGAAACGACCGTGTCGGGCCTCATGTTTCCCGCGGCCACGGCCCGCACGAGGGCTTTCAGAACATACAGTTTGAATGCCGAACCGACGGCGAGCGGCGTGTCGGAATCGATCGAGACGAGATTCTCCCGATCGTCGCGGCGCACGGTGACGGAGACCTTCCCGGAAAGCTTGGCGAACTCGGCAGCCAGCGTCGAGGGATCGTCGGTGAACAGGCTCCATTGGCCGAACCAGAGCATGTCGACCTTGCCGTCCGGGCCGATGCGGATGCGCGCCGGCGCCTTGCCTTTTGCGAAAATCAGGTCGTATCCCCCGTCGCGACCGACCGCTTCCTTCAGTTCGCCCAGCGCACCGGCATACAACGAGCGAATCTCGTCGAGTTTCTCCGGGGGAGCCAGCGCGAGGAGGCTTTCGGCGATCGCCGCCTTGTGGTCCCTGATCTCCCCGGCGAAATACGCGTGGAAAAATGCCGTCTCCCGGCCTCCGGCCTCCGCGGCGTGAAGGCCCGAAATGGGGATGAACAAAAACGTCATCAGGCACAGCGCCGCACCGAGAATGCGGAACGGGACATGGATATGGTTGTACATATATATCCTCATGTATTTGTTTTTTGCGCCGCCGGCGCGAACGCCTGTGCCTGGCCCGCGGGAATCGCCTGTGTCTGAAATACGGCCGACCGCTATTCCGGACCGAAGACCAGGGGCGCGACGTCGGTCAGGTCGGTCGACGGGCGGGACACCTGACATCGCATGTACGCCTTGTGGATCTCGTCGGGGGACGTTTCGATCAGGATCTCGTGGACCGAATCGCCGTCGCACCCGTAACTCCCCCTGAAGACGAAGGGGCTTTCGAAGGGCGGTTTGAGCGCAATACTGAGGGAGAGGGGAGAGGAGTAGGCCCCGGGTGGAATGCGAAACTCGCTCTGGGAAATCAATACCACGTGGGTTTCGAACGAGACCCTGCCGGTCCATTCGCTGGACTCGCCCGGCATCATCTGCACCGAGCAGTTCGGCCCGGGAGACTCGATATTTCCTGATATAAATATATCCCGGCCGATGCCGCGGCCGATATTGTTGAGCAGGATCGACAGGTTGCACTCGACGAAATCGCCCTTGATCAGGGTTCTGCCGAACAGTTTCCGGTGGACGATGCGAGGCTGGGGCCGCTTCCCGAACATGCCGGCGAGAATGGCGTGCGGGACCGGCATGAAGTCGGAGCCGGCCCGCATGTAATACTGGAGTTTGCGCACGACCTGGTGCGGAGCGAGGTCGCTCTGGGGAATGAGCGACACGACGAATCCCTCTTCGGTATACGGGTCGATGATCGCATGAAGGCTCACGTTCGGAACCGGCGGGATGGTCAGGCCCGAGACGGCGCCCTGCAGCAGGCTCAGGAACTTCAGGGGGTCTGAGATGGGGATCATGCTCGAGGCGACGTCGCCGTGCGGGGACGAGCGGCAGTCGATTCCCCAGACGATCACGCCGCCTTCGGCGTTCGCGAACCCGGACAGGGCCTTGCCGAAATTGTCGCGGTCGTGATCGGACAGCTTGCGTCCGCGGCCGTTGTCGCTGGAGCGCTTGAAGTCGAGGAACAGTTCTTCCGACTTGCGGTTGTCGATGAACTCCTGGATGCCTGCGAGGCCCTCCGAAACGAGCTTGTCGAAGATCTCGCGCGCCCTGCTGACGTCTCTGATGTCATTCATGTGTTTGCACCTGCAGCGTTGATTCTATCACATGCAGAAAAAGATCAATCCGGCTGCCTGAACGGCGGGAGATATCCTTTCTGAAAGGTGAAGGTCTGGTGTCGCTTTCGGTAAAATTCCAGGCCCAGCAGGCCGATTTTCGTCTCGATGTGGATCGGAGCGTTGTGATTCAGCTTCAGAGCTGTCGTGCGGTCGATGGAAAGGGAAATTGTTTCGCCCTTTTTCAACCAGGATGCGACGTCGAGCGTATAGGTTTCTGACGATCCCCTGCCGTTTCGCGACGACGAACGATGCTCCTTGATGTCGAGGACGGTCGTGTCGTGTCCGACCGTTTTGATGGGAACCAGTCCGTTCACGCAGGTGGAGGCGACAAACGCGAACAGCACGTAGACGACGATGTTCGCCAGCACATCGCCGGGTTCGATCTGCCGAAGTCTGTACAGATCATTCCTGGTGAGTGACGAAATCGGGTATCTCCTGTCGCAGGTGGTGGCACACGTCAATGCGAAGTAGATGGTATGGAAAACGGCGAGGCTGATTCCCGAGATGATAATCGGCACAGGATACGGGTGAACAAGCTCGAATCCGAACCAGAAATGATTCAGCAGAAACATCAGAATGCCGGGAACGACCACTCTTCGAAAGAGGATCGCGTCTGCCGGTTTCGTTTTCTTTCCCATGTCTGCTTTTCGGCGAGAACTTATTCGGGCCTGGAGAGCCAGCGTTCGAGCAGCGCCCGGGCTTTTGCGGGGTCGTCGATCTTCGCGATTCCATAGAGAAGACTATCGCGCTGTTGCAGCAGGACACCTTTGTAGAGCTGGTCCTGGGCGAAAAGGGCGGAGTCTGCCCGGGAACCGCCTTCCACGGACGGCGTGGTGCCCGACTGGCGAAGGGAATCGACATACTGGTCGAGACAGGCCGCCGCCGAAGCGGGCGAGCCTGCCGTAACCACGAAAAGCTTCACCGGCGTGCCATCGAGTGACGCTTCTGCGGTGAAACCGCGCGGGAAGAACCGGTAGCCCAGCAGACTTTCCGCGACGTACTTCTCGGTGCGCGAGGCGATGCCCGGGGCCTGGATGAGAGCGAGTTCCTGCGGCCAGGAGGACGGGGGGAGTTTCGCCGAAACCGCCTGCGCGCAGGCCAGGATGGCTTCGCGGGTCGGCGGCTCCCTGCCGGACGAGTTGATGCGCACGAAATACCGGTCCTGGAAGAACAGGAGCTGGGTCGGGGAAATCTCTCCCTCGACGCCGACCTGGACCGCTTCGCCGTCGGGGTTCCGGTAGTTGCCGTAGATGCCGAACGCGTCGAGCGGCGAACCCATGCGGTAGATGTCGACCGCCAGCCCGGCTTTCGAATCTTCTCCGGCCTTGTAATAGCCGGCCGCGGCCGAATCGAGGCCATAGGGCAGATACAGCTCGGCTTCGCCGTTGATGTGCTCGTACAGCGTGTCGCGGGTGAACGTTTCGGGTGTCCCGTCGGCGACCCACCCGGGATGGAAGCCGGGGCCGGGCAGGAGGTCCGAGCACGAAACACCGCCCACCTGGTTCGAAGCGGCTTCTCGAGTTGTGGCGGGGACCTGCGCTTCACACGGAGCCAGGGTGACAAGCGAGAGAAGCAGCAGGCCCAGCGCCGCCGTTCGGCCTGGCCTGGCGTTGGTTGTCGCGGGCAGATGCGCGCCGGTATGCATGGGGACGGCTCCCGGTCAGGCCAGGAGGGCGCGCGCGGCGCTCATCTTGGCGGCGATATCCAGGCCGTGCGCGCACCGCGCGACGCAGCCGGAGCAGTTCCCGCAGGCCCGGGCCGACGCGGCCGGTTCGAGGTCGCGATAGGTGGCGCGGGCGAGTTCCATGTTTCTATAGCCTTCGGCATACATGAGACTGCGGTTCACGACGCTGATCGAGACGTGGTTCGGGCAGGTGGCTTCGCAGCGCGCGCAGAGGCGGCAGTAGATGCCGTCGACGGCCCGGGAATACCGCTCGAGGCGGTTCAGGTCGGCCGCGGTGAGTTTCATCCCCATCACCGACAGGTCTTCTTTCAGCATCGCCATGTCCTTCATGCCGGGAATCGCGGTCGCGACGTTGGTGTCGGCCAGGACCCACTTGAGCGCCGCCTGGTGTGGGGTCGTTGTGTCGCCGGCCGGGACCTGGTAGCCGCCGATCTGGGTCTTCATCGCGACGATGCCGACGCCGGCGGCGGCGGCCCGGGCGATCGCGGCCTTCAGCTCGGGAGGGCTCTTGAAATTGTAGCCGACGAGGACGGTGTCGAAGAACCTGTCGGGGTCGTCGACCACGGCATTGAGAATGTCGGCCTGGTCGGTGTGCGTCGTCACGCCGACGAAGCGGATCTTGCCTTCCTTGCGCAGGCCGGCGAGCGCCGCCCGCACGTTGCGGTCGAAGAGGCGGTCCCTGTTCCCGTTCGTGACGTTGTGAAGCTGGATGATGTCGATATGGTCGGTCTGCAGCTGGGCCAGACTGGTCTCGACGTCCTCGATGATCGCCTCGGGAGTGACCGACTTGCCCTTCGTCTTGGTGGCGACGATGACCTTGTCACGGCAGCCCTTGAGGGCTTTGCCGACGATCTCCTCGTTCCGGCCGTTCATGTAGACGCGCGCGGTGTCGACGTAGTTGATGCCCATGTCGAACCCTGCCCGGATCACCTCAGGCTCCGGGGTGAGCATCGCCCCGAAGCTGACGAGGGCCACCTTGAGCCCCGTCCGGCCCAGCGTCCGATACACGGGAACCGGCGGGAACGACGCAGCCCCCGATGCCAGTTCCGCCGCCCGCGCGACGTCGATCCCCGCGGCCAGCGAGGCGGTTCCCAGAAGGGTCATCTTCAGAAAATCTCTTCGCTTCACAAAAACTCCTCTCTATATTGTTTTGACTATACGTTACACGTTTCGGTGCCGAAGACGGAATGCGCATCATGCCGATAGGCATCCGGCGGTTTCGATACCTGTATATGATAGCACGGCCTCATACCAAGTTTCAGCCATGCGAAGGATGTGGACTGGCTGGTGAAAAGCTGGTATCATCCACGTTCCGATATGGATATCTCGTCGTGGGTGGTCGTTCTCGGAATCTCGTTCGCTCTCGGGTGTGACGCGTTCGCCGTCGGCCTGGCCGTCGGAACGCGTCTGCCGGAGCGGAGGGCGCGGTTCCGGCTGTGGTTTCACTTCGGGCTGTTCCAGTTTCTCATGACGATGGGTGGGTGGCTGGCCGGCCGGGAGATCATTCCCCTGGTCAAAGACTGGGATCACTGGATCGCCTTCGGTCTTCTCGCGTTCATCGCGGCACGAATGCTTCGTGAGAGCTTCCAGGTGGAAGAAGAAGACGCGGACACCAAAGACGGTGCCGGAACCCAGGCCGCCCGCAAGGACCTGACGCGCGGCTGGTCGCTCGTCGCCCTCTCGTTCGCGACCAGTTTCGACGCCCTCGGGGTGGGGTTCAGCCTCAGCATGACGGCCCAATCCCTCTTCTGGGAGTCTGTCTGCATCGGGTTCGTCGCCGCCGCCATGACCTGGACGGGGCTGAGGCTGGGGAGAGTCCTTTCGATCCGGTTCGGAAAACGCGTCGAAACAGTCGGCGCTATTATATTGTTTATTATAGCTTTCAAGCTGCTGTCGATCTGACAGGGTGAAGACACCAGGAGGGGAATGAACCCATGGCAAACAAGCTCATCATCATCGGCTCCGGGCCGGCCGGTCTCACGGCGGCGATCTACGCCGCGCGCGCGGGGCTTTCGCCCCTCGTCATCGAGGGTTTCATGGCCGGCGGCATGCCGGGCGGCCAGCTGATGACGACCTCGGAAGTCGAGAATTTCCCGGGATTCCCGAGCGGCATCATGGGTCCGGAACTCATGTCGAAGATGCGCCAGCAGGCCGCGCACTTCAGCACCGCGTTCATCACCGAAGACGTGAGCGAGGTCGATTTCTCGAAGCGGCCGTTCACGGTCAAGACCTCGTCGAAGACGCTCGAGGCTCATACCGTCATCATCGCCACGGGAGCGAGCGCGCGAAAGCTCGACCTGCCGTCCGTGCAGACGTTCTGGGGAAAGGGCGTTTCCGCCTGCGCGACGTGCGACGGGGCGCTTCCGATGTTCCGCAACCAGGACATCGCCGTCGTCGGCGGCGGCGACACGGCGATCGAGGAGGCGACCTTCCTGACCCGCTTCGCGTCGAAAGTTCTGCTGATCCACCGGCGGAACGAGTTCCGCGCGAGCAAGGCCATGCAGGAGCGGGCGCGGAACCATCCCAAGATCGAGCTGGTTCTCGACTCGGTCATCGAGGAGGTCGTCGGAGATCGCGTCATGACCGGCCTGCGCGTGAAGAACGTGAAGACCGGCGCCGTGTCGCAACGGCCCTGCAAGGGGCTGTTCATGGCGATCGGCCACACCCCCAACACGGCTTTTCTCGCCGGCCAGCTGAAAGCCGACGATGCGGGCTATCTCGCCGTGCGCCATCCATCGTGTGCCACGTCGGTCGAAGGCGTCTTCGCCTGCGGCGACGTCATCGATCCTCACTACCGGCAGGCGATCGTCGCCGCCGGTTCGGGGTGCGTCGCCGCCCTCGACGCCGAACGCTACCTGGCTTCCGCCGGCCTTGGGTGAGAGCCGGAAGACCGGTCAGGCAGGAGGGCGAGGAGGAGGGCCAGGAAGATCAAGCCGATTCCTGCAAGCCCCGCTGCGCCGGTGCGTTCCCCGAAGATGATCATCGACAGGATGACGCCGGACACCGGCTGGAGATACAGGATGAAGCCGGCGGTGGTCGCCGGAATGAGTTTCAGGGCGCTGTTCCAGAGACCGTAGGTGATGACCGAGTTCGCGAGGGCGAGAAAGAGCAGCGTTGCCGCGGCCTTGCCGTCCCAGAGGCCGGGACCCTCGGAAAGGGTTTCGAGCAGGGCTACGGGGGCCAGCATCATTGCCCCGAGCGTGAATGTATCTCGGCAGACATATATCCACGAATATAGAGAAAGGATGCGTTTCCCGAGAAGCGTATAGACAGCCCAGGCGACCTGGGGGACGGTGACGAGGATGATCCCGGCGACGGCCGGCGCCCCGGTGACGCCGGAGCCGCGCATGTCGCCGCACAGGAGGAACAGCCCGGCGATGGCGATGAGGGCCGCGCCGATGTGCCGCCCGCGGAGGGGTTCGAGACCCCACGAGGCGGCCAGCAGGACGGTAAACAGGGGAGGGGTCCCCGAGATGACCGACGAGACGACACCCGGCGCCCATCGCAGGCCGAGGTTCATCGCCGTGACCAGGACGAACGTGCCCCAGAAGGCGAGATGCCACATTCGGCGCCGGTCTCCGGCGGCGATGCCCTGGAGCGGCAGGGACCGCGAGAACAGCATCAGGACCAGTCCGGCAAGCGCGAACCGGGCGAACCCGAACGTGATCGGCGGCACCTGCGCCAGGACATCCTTCGTCAGCGGGTAGGCTGCCCCCCAGATCGACGCCGCGAGCGCCACCTGCACGATTCCGCGTATTCCCGATACCGTCGACATGGCTGACACTCTACCCCGGACCGCTCATTCCGACAAGTCTTCATCCCCGGCTTGAGCGGGGGCGGGGCAGGGGCGGGGAGAACCCGCCCCTGCCGGCGGTCACTCGGCCTGGATGTCGGTTTTCGCGGGACGGCCGAATTGCGATTCGGTCCAGGTGAAGAGGACGGGGAGGACGAGGAGCGTCAGGGCGGTCGAGGTGACGAGGCCGCCCATGACGACGATCGCGAGAGGCTTCTGGATGTCGGCGCCGGAGCCGGTGGCGGCGAGCATCGGCAGGTGGCCGATGAACGACGTGAGGGCGGTCATCATCAGCGGCCGGAACCGCACCGCGCAGCCTTCCTTCACCGCCTCGAAGACCGCGATGCCCTCGTTGATCCGCTGTCTGAAGAAGGCCAGCAGCAGCACCCCGTTCTGGACGGCGATTCCCAGTAGCACGATGAACGCGACCGCCGCCGAGACCGAGAAGGTGAGGCCCGAGGCCCGGAGGGCGAGCACGCCGCCGATGAGGGCGAACGGTAGGTTCAGAATGACGAGAACGGCGTCTCGGCCGTTTCCGAGCGCAAGCATCAGCAGGATGACGATCAGGGTCAGCGCGAACGGCACGACCCAGGCGAGGCGCGTCATGGCGCGCTGCTGGTTTTCGAACTGGCCCCCGAGTTCGATGAAGTAGCCCGTCGGAAGAGCGTTCATCAGCGGGGCGAGACGTTGGCGGAGATCGGCGACGAAGCCCCCCAGGTCGCGGCCGCGGACGTTGCCTTCGACGACCATGCGGCGCCGGCCGTTTTCGCGCGTGACCTCGATCGGAACCTCGACGGTTTTCAGTCGGGCGACCTGGGCGAGCGGCACGCGCGTGCCGTCCGGCGCTGGAATCGTCAGCCTGCCGATCGCCTCGGCGTCGTTGCGGGACTCGCGCGGATACCGCACGCGAACGCCGATGCGCTTCTCGCCTTCGACGAGCGTCGTGGCGAGGCGGCCGCCGACGGCGGTTTCGATCAGCTCGTTCACGTCCGAGACGTTCAGCCCCCAGCGGGCCGCCGCCGACCGGTCGACCTCGATGTCGAGCTGCGACATGCCCGCGAGCTGGGTTGCCTTCGCGTCGACGGCCCCCGGCACCTTCCCGAGAATCTCGGTGACCTGGCGCGACAGGGAGGCCAGCACCTCGAGATCGGGGCCGAACACCTTCACGGCCACGTCGCTCTTGATGCCGGAGATCAGTTCGTTCACCCGGAGGGCGATCGGCTGGGAAAACGAGTAACGAAGCCCGGGAACGGATGCCAGCCTGGTTCTGACGTCGTCGATCACGGCGTCTCGCGAACGCGTTTTCTGGTATCCGCTTTTGAGCATGACGAAAATGTCGGTCTGCTCGGGGCCCATCGGATCCTCGGAAATCTCCGCGCGCCCCGTTTTCGAGACCACGGTTTCGATCTCCGGAACATTCGCGAGCAGACGTTCTATTTCGCCGGCTACGGTAACGGCCCCGTCGAGCGAGGCGTTCGGAAGCCGGACCGCGTTGATGGCGAGCGCGCCCTCGTCGAGCAGCGGCATGAACTCGGTGCCGATGTCGCGGCCGGCACGCACCGTTCCGGCGAGAAGGGCGAGCGCCAGCATCGCCGTCGCGAACGGCCTGCGCATGATCGCGGCGACCGTGCCCTCGTAGGCCCGGTGGATCGCCCGGATGAACCCGAACTCACGCTCCTCGCCCGCGGGGAGCATCCAGACCGACCATGCGGGCACGAGCAGGAACGCGACGACGAGCGATGCCGCGAGGGCGATCAGCATTGTGGCCGCGAGGGGGCCGAACATGCGCCCCTCCATGCCTTCGAGCGTCAGAAGCGGCACCAGGACGATGACGATGATGAAGATCGAAAAGATCGTCGGTCTCGCGACCTCTGATATAGCCGACGCTATAGCTTCGATCCTCGACTCGCCCGCATGCCTGTGCGCAAGGTGCCGCCGGGCGTTCTCTGCGACGACGACCGTGGCGTCGACGACCATGCCGACCGAGAACGCCAGCCCGCCGAGGCTCATGAGATTCGCTGTCATGCCCCACCAGCGCATCACGAGGAAGCTCGCGAGGAACGTGAACGGCAGCGAGAGAACGACCAGGAGCGCGGTTCGCAGTTCCGCCAGAAAGAGGAACAGGACCAGGATGACGCACACGCCGCCTTCGAACGTCGCGTCAACGACGGTCGCGATGCAGGCCTCGATGAGGGAGGTCCGGTCGTAGAACACATCGAGCTCGACCCCCTTCGGCAGGGCGCGCCTGATGCCGGGAATCGCGGCTTTCACCCGATCGACGACGTCGCGCGCGTTCGCGTCCTTGAGCATGATGACCATGCCCGCGACCGCCTCGCCCTTGCCGTCGCGCGTCACCGCGCCCTGTCGCTCGGCGTGGCCGGGCTCGATCGAGGCCACGTCGCGAAGCCGCACGGCGACCCCGTCGCTCGCCTTCAGGACGATCTCGCCCAATTCTTCAGGGGATCGGACGAGGCCGATGGATCTGATATACGTTTGTTCCCAGCCCTTGACGATGAACTGGCCGCCGGCGTTCGCGTTGTTGCGCTCGATCGTGTCGAGGATGTCGCGCATCGACAGCCGGTATTTGATCAGCCGCTCGGGACGGACGAGGACGTGGTATTCCTTCATGAAGCCGCCGAAGCTGTTGACCTCGGTGACGCCGGGAATCGGCCGCAGGGCCGGCGCGACGAGCCAGTCCTGGAGGCTGCGGAGGTCCGTCGCCGACAACCCGCCGCCCGCGAGGGTATACTGGAAGATCTCGCCGAGTCCCGTGCTGATCGGCGCAAGCTCGGGCTCGACACCGGGGGGCAGGTTCGCGCGGGCCTCTTCCAGCCGCTCGAGGACCATCTGGCGCGCGAAGTAAATGTCGGTGCCGTCCTCGAAGATCACGACGACCTGGGAAAGGCCGTTCTTCGACAGCGACCGCACCTGCACGACGTGCGGGACTCCGCCCATCTTCTGCTCGATGGGGTAGGTGAGGCGCTGTTCGACGTCGGCCGCGGTCAGGCCGTCCGCCTGCGTCAGGACCATCACCTGGACGTTCGTGACGTCGGGAAACGCGTCGATCGGAAGCTTCTGCCACGCGGCGAGGCCCGCGAGAACGAGGCCCGCCGAGATCAGCAGGACGAAAAAACGGTGCGTGAGGATGTTGCGAAGAAGGGAGTGCATGTCGGCTCTCTCGGTCAGTCGGCGCAGCCGGCGCCCATCTTCTCGCGCAGGACGTCGGATTTCAGAAGGAAAGCCCCCGAAACGGCGACCTCATCCCCAGCCTGCAGGCCGGTTTCGATCACGATCCGCTCGCCGATGCGGCGGCCCGGGAGAACGTCGCGCTTCACGAAAAGGTCGGCGCCCTGTCGGACGAACACGAACGACTCGCCCTCGTTCTCGACCACGGCGGAGACCGGAAGGGTCGGCTTCGTTTCCGGCTTTCCGAGAAACAGGCGGGCTTTGACGAAGACGCCCGGTCGCAGGAGTTCGCGATGGTTCTCGACCTTGAGGCGGATGGGGAGCGTTCTCGTGTCGCGGCAGATCTGCGTGTCGAGGCTGACGAGTTCGGCGGGGAAGCTCGTTCCGGAGGCCGTGTCCGCGGTCACTTCGGCGAAAACCGGCCCGCCGTGAAGCGCTTCGGCGACATCCGCGATGTCGCGCTCGTGAATCTCGATGACCGCCCAGAGGTGCTTCAGATCGGCGACCGTCAGGAGCTTGCGGTCGGGGGCGATCATGTCGCCGACCAGGCCGTCTCGCTGTGAAATCCGGCCGGTGATGGGGCTGCGCAGAATCATTTCCCCCCGGCATGCCGCGGAATCCGGCTTTTTCGCCAGTCTTCCGATCTCGTCGGGGGAAAGGCCGAACAGGCGCAGACGCCGTGCGGCATTTTCCTGCTCGATCTGCGCGAGGTCCCGAGCTGCCCGGGCCTCCTGGACTTCCTGCGCCGAACCGATCTCCTTCGCATGCAAGGCTTCGGCCCGCTCGAGCTTCTGGGCGGCAAGCTTGCCCTCGGCCAGACGCTTCAGATACTCGAGCGCCGCCTGCGCCAGATCCTGGCTTTCGAACACGGCCAGCGGCTGGCCCTGCCTGACCGGGTCGCCGATTCGCACGCTGATCGAGGCCAGACGGCCCGCCGCCCGCGGCGAGACGATGCGCACCGTATCCTCGTCGAACGCCATTTCGCCGGTCGCCTCGAGGGTCGCCGCGATCGGCGTCTGCTCGAGTTTCTCTGTCCGTATCAGGGTGCTCTGCGTCGCGGAGACCCGGACGGCGCCGACCTCGTACCGGCACTCGTCGCACTCGATGATCGGAACCTTGTGCTCGCACGGCTCGGCAAACGCATCCGGGCCCGTCGAGCCGCCGTGCGCATGGCCTTCATGGTCGCGACCGTGATCCTCGTGCGCATCCTCACCGGCGGCGCCGGGAGCGGTCCGTTCGTGCGCCTCGTGCCCGTGTTTGTGCTCGTCCTCTTCCGCCCACGCGGAAAAAGAGGACGGAAGGGCGAACATGAAAAAGAAGATAATAATATATGCAATATTATAATAGTAGGCTCTGTTGAACATCGTCGTTTCTCCGATCATCCGCGCGGATCCATCTTTCGCGCGAATCGACATGCAGAAGGGCTTCAGCGGCACTCCCGCAGGGAATATGTGATCAGCCTTCTTCGTTGCACACTTCGAGCTTCACGCTTCAAACTTCACATCAGTGCTTCTCGCCGACGAGGCAGATCCCGCAGAGGTTCTCGATGGCGTCGGCCGCCTCGTACAGCTCTGCGAGCGCCTCGATATGTTCGCGTCGGCTGTCGAGATGGGCTTTCTGTGCCTCGATGACCTCGAGCTGGTCCGCGCGGCCGAGGCGGTATGCCTCCAGCGCCATTTCCATCAGTCGCCGCGTATCCGGAAGCACGCCCCGGCCGAGCCGTTCCACGCTGGTCTTCGCTCCGTTGAACCGAGTGATCTGCCCGTCGATCTGGTGCTCGAGATCGAGCCTGCGGGCCGCACGCTCGGCTTCGATCCGCCGGCCTTCCCCGGCGAGATCGAGCTGTTCGCGGCGCACCGTGCGGCGGTCGGGAAGTTCGGCCTCGAGTTCGATGACGAACGTGTGCCTGTCGTCCTCCTGGAACCGCCTGAACCCGCCTCCGGCCGCCCAGATCGGCTTGCCTCCGGCATCCGCGGCCAATACCCGGGCTTTTCGGTGGTTTTCGGCGGCATCGAGCTCCCGCAGGTCGGGATGGAAGGCCAGCATGCTTTCGATGAGCTCCTCGCGCCCGGGGAGCGAAATATCGTCGCCGAGCGAACCGACCGGGCAGAGAAGCGGCGACTCGGCCTGGCCGACGGCGCGCGCCAGTTCGTTTCGCGATTCCCTGACCTGGCTGGAGGCGCGTTCACGCTCGACGCGCGCACGTTCGAGCTCGACCTGAGCCTTGAGAATTTCAGAGCCGGGGGCCGCCCCCGCTTCGACACGCGCCCGGGCCGCGTCGAGTCCTCGTTCCGCCAGATACACCGCTTCGGAAGCCGTTCTTTCGAGCTCGTCCCGCACGATGGCGCGATGAAACGCCGTCTGAGCGGCGCTCGTGATCAGCCACAGGCGGTTTCGGGCCGCCTGCCGGGCCTGATCGAGATCCGCCCGCGCGACCTCCCTGGCGGCGCGATTCCGCCGCCCGTCGAGCAGCGGCCGTTTCAGCGCGATTGTCGCTTCGCTTTCCGAAAAACCGGGAAAGCGTCCTCCGGCGTTTTCGGCCTCGATGGCCACGGTGGTCGGTCCCCGCTCGCCTGCGAGGCGGACGGCCGCTTCCCGCCGTGCGATCTCGGCTTCACCTATGAGAAGCGAGGGATGCGAGGCGGCGCGCGAAAGGATCTCCGGCAGGGTGACGTGTTCCGGTTCTCCGGCATACGCCGCATGAGCCGGAAGAAGGGATGCGAAAAAAAGCAGAAGAGATGCGAAACGCATGGGTGCGAAAACTCCTTCCCGTTGTCTGAACGCAAAAAAACGTGTGCTGAAACGTTCAGGCGGGGAGGGAGATGGGGGGGCGGAAGAGTTCCGCCGCGAGTGGGTCATCGTGGCCGACCGGCAGACGCGGAGGAGGGCACCGGGCCGAGGAGGGACGTTCGGTGGTTTCCGCGGCCGCGGCGATGAAGCTGCTGCAGTGACTGCAGGCAAGCATCGTGCAGAAATGGTGGGATTCGGAATCGGCCACCGGCGAAACGCTGCGTTCGGCGTGGTGCGGGTCGTTGCAGCACGCATCCGGGCAGATGCCCATGGTGCCGATGAGCAGGCAGGCGAGCATGACCAGACACTGCAGCCTTGCGATGATTCGGATTCCGTGGGTGATCGTGCTCATGGCGTTCACTGTGAATCATACATGCCGGGCGGTTCCCCCGTCAATCGCCGGCCGCCGCAATCGCTTCAGATGCGACGCCGCAGGTTGCGTCAGGGGTTCGTCTGCGGCATCGCCTGGAATCGGCGCATGAGGATATGCGTGTAGGCGATGCTGATCGCGTCGGCTTCGTTGTCGTCCTTCGGCGCGACCTTGAGTTCCCCGGAGATCATGCGCATGACGTCCTCTTTCGAGGCCCGGCCGGAGCCAGTGATCGTGAGCTTGACCCGCGCCGGCGGGTAGAAGAACACCGGGATGCCGGCTTCGGCGGCGCAGAGGCGCGCGACGCCGCGCAGTTCGCCCAGGGCGATCGGGGTCTTGCGCGACGTGCGCTCCGGCAGGAAGACGTCTTCGATGGCGGCTTCGGCCGGTTTGAACCGGCTGATGAGTTCGACGAGCAGGTCGCGAAGCCGCAGCAGGCGTCCAGCCGGATCGCGGCGCGCGAGGGCGATGCTGGAACTCCAGATCACCTTCGGGCCGCAATCTTCGAGAATGCAGACTCCGAGACGTTCGGCGAGGTCGAGGCCGAGGATGACGGCCACTCAGTTCGGTCCGTTCTCTTCGCGCGGGTAGAGCACGACCGAGACGCCGCTGACGATGCCGGCGAGGGCGCCGGTCAGGTAGATGTTGTCGTAGCCGAGAAACTGCATGCCCATCAGCAGGAGGAACAGCACGCAGCCGACGAAGATCATCCGCTTTTTTTCATACGGCTTCATCGCGAATGTGCTCCGTCACTGTGGCATCCGGGGCATCGGCGGGCGGTTCCCGCCCGAACGGTGGTGACGCCGCTTTCCGCGCCTCCGGCGATTCGAATCGCCCTGGTTCGGGGCTCTCATGCCGTTCTGAGGCGCCTGTCTCGGCTCCCGCGGCATGCCTTGGTTCTGGAACTGGCGCACCGGCGGCCTGCCGCCTTTGGGCGGGGGCTGATCATCGTATCCCGTTTCGATTTCCGCCTCGACCTGCCTGACCGGGGCCCGGGTCGCATCACTGACGACGCGCTCCATGTCGAGCATGAACCGGACGGATTCCAGGTCCTCTTCGGTGTGACCGCCGAAATTCTCGAAATACCGGTGCCGGGCCTCGTCGAGGTCGGACTGTCTCCCGAACGGCTGGTTCTGGAAGCGCTGTTGCTGCTGTTGCTGGCCTCGTTGCCCCTGGCCGTGTTGCATCGGGGGACGCGGCTGGGGCAGAATCGCGGGAGGAAGCTTCTGCGCGTCGTCCGGGGCGGCAGCGAACGCCGCCGTCTCGACGGGCGGCTGTGCCAGAGGTGCAGCTTCCTGCGTCTGGGATATTGAGGTCTGAACCGGAATGTCCGCCGTCGCCCGGTAGGAGGCGCGCATCGGTCTCTGCGGGCGGCCCTGGGGCCTGGCCGATTCGAGCGGCGGAGGGGCGGTGTCGGGCCGTGCGATTCCCAAGGCTGACTCGTCGGCGCGGGATCCGGGAATGGCGCCTTCGAACGGCAACCGGGGCTGTTCGATGTCCGGCTGCTCTGCCGGAGCAGGTTCAGAGGGCGGGGACGGCTGCCGCTCGGGCCGGCGCTGGGCGTTCTGCTGGCCGCGATCGCGCTCCATGCGCTGGTGCTGCTGCGGAGCAGGCATCGCGTCTTCCATCCCCCGCGCCTGGTGCGCCGGAAGATTGTCGCGCAGGAACGCCTGCGGCAGGAACGCATTCAAGTTGAATTCGGCCGGCGGAAGGCCGAGCACGCGCGCCAGTTCGTCGCGGAGCTTGTAAATCTCATCGGCGTTCCAGGTGTGCTCGGGCACCAGCTTCTGAAGCTTCTTCGAGGCGTTCTCGACGCGCAGCTGGGCGTAGTTGCCCATGATAAAGCCGGGAAAGATGGAAAGTTCGTCGAGAATCTCGAGGGGATACTGGACCTCTTTTTCGCCTTCGAAACCGCATCTGGAAAGGAGTTCCCTGAGGGTGTCGAACACGGCGATGCGGGCCTTGTTGCTGTCGCGAGACGTCCGGAACTCCTTGAGGAACAGCGTCCGGAGATACTCGAACGGCGGGGTCTGCTCGAAGCAGGCGAGGAAGCGGCGAAGCCCCTGCTTGTGGCGCTCGGCGTTCTTGAGAATCTCGGGGGCGAGACCGTTCTCGTTCGAGAACAGGGCTTCGATGATCTTTTCCGAGCCGCCCGAGTATTCCTCGACCGTCTTGAACTGGCGGCTCAGAATCTCGCTCGTCTTGCCCTGATATATACTTGACAAAATAATAAGGAAAAAATGGACGTTCGGATCCATGATCTCCCGCTCGATCCAGCGCCAGAGACCCTTCCGGATGTATTTGTTGCGTCGCTTGTACATCGTGCCCAGACACTCGTGCACGATCGTGCGTTTGAGGGCTTCGAGCAGTTCCGGCGTGAAGACGGGCGCGGCCGCTTTTTCCGGCTGGGACTGGACGGGGGGCGCCTCTTCACCGGTCAGGACGGAGATGTCCAGTTCGATGATGCGGCTGCTGAGTTTCGTCGAGGGCGGGGCCAACGTTTCGCCGCTGCGCTTGAGCATCAGCAGGGCTTTCTTGACGCGGACCGCGGCGACGCCCTGCTCCTTCTGGAACTGTTTGGCCTTCGTGTCGAGCGTGTATTTCTGGCCGCGGGCGAGATAGGGAACGCAGATGTCGACGACGACGAAGCGCTTGTCGTCAGGAGCCGAGTGCTCGAACACGAGGTCGATCACCTCGTTGCTTTCCACGAGCACATGGTCGGCGCGCTGGAATTTCCATGGCTTGGGGCTGGAAAAGATTTTCTGAAGCCGCTCCTCGATGATGGCGATGTTCTGCAGCAGGCTTTGCTTGATGGTCAGATACTCGCGCTCGAGGTCTTCGGCGGATTTTTGAACGGTTGTAGAACGGCGATAACGTCTCACGAATGAATGTCTCCGATTTGTTGCCGGGAACGCTTGAAAAAGGTCGAACCCGGAAAATGTGGTCCGCTCCAGGGCGGACGGTTGCGATGCCGGTCGCGCGGCGCGCGGTGTTGAAAACGCGGTCTTCGTTCCTTCATCGCGGGGGCCCGGCAGACGTTGCCGGGCGGTTTCGCATCAGAAATGCTCCGGTACGGTGAATGAAATGACGTGGTGAAGCCCGAGAAATGTCGTGGGGGTCAGGGTGTAGTCACGGATTCCGCAGGATTCGAGGATCGAGAGAAGGTCACGATCGAGCGTGAAGAGGCCGAGTTTCGAAAATACCGGGTGAAACCGATCTTCGATCCAGGAGAGGACGGGATTCCTGCTGCGCAGATGGTTGATCATCACGACCTTCGCTCCAGGTTTGGCGACGCGCAGGATCTCCCCGATGGCGCTTCGCGTGTCGGGAACGACGGTGAGCACATACGCCGCCAGAATCCTGTCGAAGGTGCGCGTGGGAAACGCCATCTTCGATACGTCCATCCGGAGAAGATGGGTGGGGCAGGAGCACTCTTCGGCGCGTTTTTGCGACTGGCACAGCATGCCGTGACTGAAATCGAACCCGACGACCGAAACCTGCGAGGGGTAATACTCGAGGCTCAGCCCCGTGCCCACGCCGACTTCGAGAACCGTCTGGCCCGGGCAGAGGTCAAGCTGCTCCACGGCGATACGATGGCCGTCCTCAAGCCACGGCTTGAAGAAAAGATCGTACAACGTGCTGTAGCGGTCGTAAGCGTGCTGAACCGTGCTGGCGCTATGCAAACGTGATGACTCCAAACGTGCGGCTGTCCTCTCCTGCCGCTGACGGATGAACTATAGCACACCCCGTCTGCGGTGTGCAACGTACTGAGTCGATTGCGGCCGCCTTGCCGGCATGGTCTCCCGAAATTGCCGAATGAAAGCCGGTCTCAATGAAATGGACAGGGAATTCCGCCTCTGGTATACTTTCAGGGTTCGAATTCTGATTTCGCCAACTCCAACACAGAGAGTCCCGGAGAACCGATGGCCAGACCGCTGTATCCCCCCCGTCGCAAACACGGGCCGGAAGAACATCCCCTTCCCCCCTGGTGGAAGAGTCCCCAGCTTTGGCTTGCCGGGCTCTGTATCGCGACCGTCGCCGGCGTGACGCTGTATCATTTCGGCGGCGATCTGGGAATTCCCGGCCTGCCGACCTCGAGCACGATCAGCGATCCCACAGCAACCGGAAAAGGCGGCGGGTATTTCGCCTTTCTCAAGGGTTCGAATCTCTGGCGCAAGACCTCTTCGTCGCTCGAGAGAAACGAGGACGAGCTCGTCGAACTCGGTCTGCCCAGCGAGACGATCCGCGTGCTCGGCGTCGATACGAAGACTGAGAATTTCCGTGACCGGCGTCGCCGCTTCGCCATCGAAAAATACGAGGCCGGACGGCGTCTCGCGGACGAGCAGGAAAAAGAGCAGAGCGATTTCCAGCGTCAGCGTTCGTCGCCCGTCGCCCTCGAGTTGAAAGACGCCGTCATGGCCCTCGAGACGTCCGGCAATCTCGGTATTCTCAAGCTCGAAGGCCTGCTTCGGGAACAGCTCCTGAAATCGGGCGGAAAGCGGGAGAACCTCGATATCCTTGTATACGCATTCCAGAACCTCGGAGACATGTATACCCGCAAGAACATGAAGCTGAAGGCGAAGGAGTCGTATCTGTCGGCGTTTCAGTTGATGAAGGAACAGGCCCCCGCGGAGCAGGGGCCTGAATGGGATCGCGTTATCGCAGAGGTCGGGCGGCTCGAGGCTAGAGAAGGCGGCAATTGAGAACGCAGTTTTCGGCCACCGGGACGTTGTTCTCGAGCAGGTCTTTCACATCCGAAATAGGGCGCATGATGACGAAGCGCCGCGTTTCCTTCGGAGAAAGGTTGAGTTCGTCGTGGTTCAGCTGAGCGGACAGGTTGGCCAGATTCTGTGGCTTGCTCACGAACGTGGGGTAGATTCTCACGTGCGATACGGCCTTGTTCGAGGTGTTGACCACATATCCCCCGATATACAGGTTGCGTCGATCGATTCTGACACCGGTCTTCTTGACCACCACGGGCAGGTCTTTCACTTCGGCGAGAGGCACGTACGCGGTGGCTGTTTTCTTGAAGGCATACACCTTCGCCGGCTGCAGGATTTCCTGCGTTTTCTTGGCGGCCTGGGCGAAGTGACTGTTGAATGACAAGGCTATGAAGGAGGCCAGGATCAGGCCCATGTGCTTACGGTCTATCTTCATGTTTGTTTCCTCGCTTCGTTCTCTGGTATTCCACGATTCTCATCGGCATGAACTGCAGGCGACGTTAGCGTCTTCGGCACGAAATTTGCCTGAATCGCGCGAACCCTCATCCCGAGCCCGCGGAAGGGGCATCACGCTCGTGGAGATCCTCGTCGCGCTCTCGATTGCCTCGCTGGTGATGCTCCCGATCATTCTGCTGTTCGGCATCTCGGAAAAGGTCACCTACAAGAGCATCAATGAAGTCGTGGCGGCCAATCTCGCCATGCTCAAGATCGAGGAGCTCAAGAGCCGCCCGTTCGCCCAGCTCCGGCAGCTTATCGAGCTCTCCGCCCCCGACCCGATCGACGGGCCGTTCAAGGAATACGTCACACCGCGCGAGGCGAACGGCACCTGGAACTCGCCCGGCGTCGAATACACCCGCGAGGCGCGCCTCTCGTTCTACCCGAACGTCGATCCCGATGCCGGTTCGCCCGATTACGAACTGCAGAAGCGCAGAATCCGCATCCGGGCGATCGTGTATTTCACCGAGTCCGTGCCGGGCACCGGCAACAGGAAGGGGAAGGAGAAATCCTTCGAGCTCGCGACGATCCTTTCCGATGAAACCCTCGGTTCGGGCCTGAACAGTTCGTTCACGCCTTCGCTGCCGACCTCCAAGCCGTGAAGGAAATGAATATCATGAAATATACGCATCGCCCGGCCCGCCGCGCCGTCACCCTCGTCGAGGTCATGATCTCCCTGCTGCTGTTCGGCATCGTGCTCGTGACGGGCTATCTGTTCCTCAACCGCACGTTCGTCAGCCTCGAGCGTCAGCGCCAGTCGCTCGACACCCTGCACGAGGCCCGCGAGTTCCTGATGCTCATCGAGCGCGACCTGCGCGAGATGACGAAGCTCGTCAGCCTCGACACCGTGTTCCGCGGCAACCTGTTCGCCGAGGACAACGCCCTGTTCTTCTCGATGACCATCGAGGTGCCGCAGCGCATCGGCGACGGCACGACCACCGTCACCTGGTCGTACGAGGGGCCCGACCGGTATAAAGACTCGCCCGGCGCCCAGAAGATCATCTACCGCCAGGAAAAGGGGAAGATCAAACGCGCGATCGTGACCAAGCAGCTCGACTACCTCAAAATCTGGGGCACGGACGGCGCCATCTTCCGGAACCGCGACAAGGGCGAAAGTCTTGACAACTATCAGAAATACCTCGCCCCGCACTACTATTTTCCCACCAACCCCGGGAACGCCCTGAACGACCTATCGAAGGTACGCGGCATCGAGGTGCAGCTCTCGATGAACGAGTTGTATGACAAGGCCGGCGTGCCGATCAAGACCCGAACGTTCGTGACCCGCGTCTACTCGCGGGTGCTCAACGCAAAATATGAATAACTGTATAATACTACATATTTCTCGAACCCGACCAGGAGCGACCGCATGAACACCGCAACCGTCCGATCCAAGTTTCTCGACTTCTTCAAGGGGCACGAACACTACGTCCGAGGCTCTTTTTCGCTGATCCCGCAGGACGACCCGACGCTCCTCTTCAACAGCGCCGGCATGGCCCCCTTCAAACCGTATTTCCTCGGCCTCAAAACCGACCTCAAGCGCGCCGCCACCTGCCAGAAGTGTTTTCGCACGACGGACATCGAGAACGTCGGGTATACGGCCCGCCACCACACGTTTTTCGAGATGCTCGGCAACTTCAGTTTCGGCGATTATTTCAAGAAAGACGCGATCGCCTGGGCCTGGGAGTTCATCACGAAGGTCGTGAACCTCGACGTGAAGAAACTCTACGTCTCGGTTCACCACAGCGATGACGAGGCCCGCGAGATCTGGAACAAGAGTATCGGCGTTGCTTCCGACCATATCGTCACCCTCGGCGACAAGGATAACTTCTGGACGATCGGCGTCGGCCCGTCCGGTCCCTGCTCCGAGATCTACATCGACCAGGGCCCCGGCATCGGCTGCGGTTCGCCCGACTGCGCGCCGGGCTGCGACTGCCCGAGGTATCTCGAGTTCTGGAACCTCGTGTTCACGCAGTACAACCGCGCCGAGGACGGCGCGCTCACGCCGCTCAAGAAGAAGAACATCGATACCGGCATGGGCCTCGAGCGCCTCGCGGCGATCCTCCAGGGCAAACTCGACAACTTCGAGAACGACGTCTTCTCGGGCATCGTCGGCGCCATTGAGACGCGCACCGGCAAGCACTTCGCCGAGGGCGGCAAGACCCGCACCGCGCTGAAGGTCGTCGCCGACCACATCCGCGCGCTCTCCTTCGCGATCGCCGACGGCGCGCTGCCGGGCAACGAAGGCCGCGGCTACGTGCTCAGAAAGATCCTGCGTCGCGCTTCCCGGTTCGGCTACAAGTATCTCGGCCAGGAAGAGCCGTTCCTGCACACGATCGTTCCGACCGTCGCCCGCGTCATGGACGCCTACCCCGAGGTCGGGCAGAATCTGGAACTCGTCACCCGCGTCGTGAAGAGCGAGGAGGAGCGGTTCCTCCAGACCCTCAAGACCGGCAGCGAGATGCTGAACGGCTACATCGCCGACCTGAAGAAGGCCGGCGCGAAGCAGCTCGACGGCGTTCGCGCCTTCCAGTTGCACGACACCTACGGCTTCCCCCTCGACCTGACCCGCGAGATCTGCAAAGAGGAACAGCTGCTCGTGGATGAAACCGGGTTCAACACCGAGCTCGAGAAGCAGCGCGAGCGCGGCCGGGCCAACGTCGTCTCCGCGTTCGTGAACTTCAGCGCCATCAACCCGGCCGAATACGGGAAAACCGTGTTCACGGGCTACGCGACCATGACCGACACCGGAACGGTCCTGAACGTGGTCGAGGCCGGCGACGAACTGCTCGTCATCACCGACCGCACGCCGTTTTACGCCGCATCGGGCGGCCAGATCGGCGACCACGGCGTGATCCGCGGGAAAGGCGCCGAGTTCGCCGTCCACACGACCGACAAGGTCGAGGACGTGTTCATTCACCGGGGCGCATGGGTGAGCGCGGCCCGGTTCGGAAAGGGCGACCAGGTCGAGTTGCACGTCGATGTCGCCTCCCGGAAGGCGACGATGCGCAACCATACCGCCACGCACCTGCTTCACAAGGCGCTCCAGGAACTCCTCGGCGGCCACGTGAAACAGGCCGGTTCGGCCGTCGACCCCGACCGCCTGCGGTTCGACTTCACCCACTTCCAGTCGATCGATCCCACCACGCTCGGAGTCATCGAACAGCGCGTCAACGAGCGCGTCCTCGAAAGCTTGCCGGTGAACACCATCGAGACCAGCTACGATGATGCCGTCAAACTCGGCGCCATGGCCCTCTTTGGCGAGAAATACGGCGACGTCGTGCGCCTGGTCAGGGTCGGGGACTACTCGAAGGAACTCTGCGGGGGAACGCATATTTCCAACTCCTCGGAAATCGGGATGTTTACGATTCTCGGGGAGTCGTCGATCGCCTCCGGTGTGCGACGCATCGAGGCCGTGACCGGCGCCGCCGCGTATGCGCGGTTCCAGGCGATGCGCCAGGAAACCCGCGACCTCGCGAAGATCCTCGACTGCGACCCGAAGAGCCTGTTGCAAAAGGCCGAGAAACTTGTGTCGCGCGTGGGCGAGCTCGAAAAAGAGATCGAAGCGGCACGCAAGAGCGATGCGAAGGGCCAGATCGAGAAAGCACGCCAGTCGGTGCGCGTCATCGGCGGCGCCCAAGCCATCATCGCCCGGGTCGACGGCATGGGGGCCTCCGAACTGCAACAGATGACCGACGAGTTGGTCGGCAGCCGCGAAAACGTGCTCTGCCTGCTTGCGGGCGGCGGCGAGAAGGCGACCTTCGTCCTGAAGATCTCGAAGGATCTTGTCGGCAGGGGCCTGAACGCGGGCAAGCTGATCAAGGAAATCGCGAAGATCGCCGGCGGAAGTGGCGGCGGCCGGCCCGACATGGCCACCGCGGGCGGGAAGGAGCCCGCGAAGATCGACGATGCCCTCAAGGCCGCCGAATCCATCATCGGCTCGTCGTTCGGCGCCTCGGCCTGATCTCGCGCACGTCGATTCGAAAGATACTATCGGTAATGCCGCAGGGGCGGGTTTCAAACCCGCCCCTGCACTCTCTATGGAAAATCATATCTCATTTCCGATATGCGTGTGCGTCCTGAGCACGCGGTGCCGGGCGAGGGGGATGCATGAAATTCATTGCCTTGGATGTAGGGAGCAAGCGGATTGGCGTGGCGAGTTGCGATCGGCTCGAGATCGCCGCTTCCCCGCATTCGGTCGTGCCGGCCGGAAAGGATGCTCCGGCGACGATCGCCCGGCTGGTCGAGAGCGAAGAGGCCGATGGCCTCGTCGTCGGACTGCCGCTCTCGCTTGACGGCGAAGAGCACGGCGAGGCGTCGCGCATCGTCAGGGCGTTCGTCGAACGCCTTCAGCCGCTGATCAAGGTCCCGATCGAGTTTATCGACGAGCGCTTCACGACGAACATGGCGGTGACCAGCCTGATCGAGTCGGGCATGCGCCGCGAAAAGCGCCGTGAGATCCGCGACGCCGTTTCGGCCGCCCTCATCCTCAAGACGTTCCTCGACCGCCGCCGCTCGGCGAATCCAACCCATCCGGACGACGAATCTTGAGACCCAGTCCGCGGATGACCCTGATGAAGAAAATGTCGCGGCTGAACAACTGAAAAACCTCTTTCCATGGAGTTTCCGGGGGCGTGTCGAAATGGATTGATCCCGGCGTTCCTCTCTTCTTTTGTTGAACGAACTCGATTTTTCCCAAAACTCGACCTGAGCCTTTGCGGAATATGGCGGAGAGGCGGGGGGTGTGGTAGCATACGGGGCACGAAACGATGCCCTTCAACTATCTGCAAAGGATGCGATGAACGATGAGCGAGCTGAACTACAGAAGCGTACTGATTTGCGAAGATATCCGCCAGGAAGTGAACGGCCGGGTGAGCCTGATGGGCGTGCTCGCCTCGAAACTTTTCGTGACGCGCTTCCCGTTCAAGTTCCTCAAACTCTGCCTCTTCATCGAATGGGAGGAAGTGGTCGGAAAGTGGGACGTGGGCATCAACATCGTCAAGCCCTCCGGCACGCCGCTGCTGCCGAAGCCGCTGGCCGCCAGCATCGAGGGCCAGGTCGGCCTGACCGCGCGCTCGATGATCGTTCTCGAAAACTTCGAATTTCCCGAAGCCGGCACGTATCTGTTTGAATTCACGGCCAACGGCAAGAGTATCGGATGCGAGCGGTTCACCCTCGAGAAATACGAGGCCGCCCCCAAGGTCACGAATTGATCCATGGCCGGGTCACAGCCGAACGGGCGGGCGACCGCCGAACTTCTCGAAAAGGCGTATGCCGCGCCTGAAACGTTCGCCGAACGCGTCCTGCCGCAGATCCGGCAGAATATGGCCGAGTCCGTCCCGATCCTTCTGGAGGCGTTCGACGGTTCGAACGCGATCGCGAAGTCACTCGTTGCCGATCTGTTCAAGGGGCCCCTGAAGGAAGCGGCCCCCGCCGCTCTGATGGGCGAACTCGATGAAAAGCGGCCCGACCGGTTTGTCTGGGCCGCCCTGATCCTGTCGGAACTCCGCCACCAGCCGGCCGTCGAGCCGCTCATTCGGGCGCTTTCTTCGAAAAATATCCCCGTCTCGATCGCCGCAATCAAGGCGCTCATGACGTTCGGAACGCCCGCCGCTCACAAGGCACTGACGGAACTTCTGCTGAAATGCCCCGATGAGGTGAAGCTCGCCGCAGCCGAACGAGTGCTTGCCCCGGTCGCCGACCGCCTTTCCCCCGACCTACTCGCCGAATACGGCCGCCTCGGAACCGACCGTCAGAGCTGGATTCTGAAGTTCCTCGCCGAGGCCGGCACCGTTCAGGCGTTTCCCCACTTCGTCGCCGCCCTCGAAAAAGACCCGCTCGGCCTGGGCCTCTTCGGCGTGAAGGGCCTCGGCCGCGTCGGCACGGAAGAGGCTGTCGACGTGCTCGAAAAACATCTTTCGCACCCGGAATGGTTCCTGCGGAAACGCATCGTCGAGGCGCTCGGCCAGGCGAAAGCCCCGAATGCCGTTCCGCCCTTGGTGCGGTCGCTCGTCGATCCCTCGGTGCAGGTCAGGAGCGGAACGATCGAGGCGCTATCGAAGGTCGGCCATCTCGATATCCCGTTCATGATCGATCAGTTGAACACGGGAAATCGCGACCTGAAGGTGAATCTCATCCGGGTCATGGGGCAGATTCACGACCGGCGGCTGCTCGAGCCGATGGTGAAAACGCTTTCCGACCGTTCGATGCTGGTGTTCTCGCTCGATGCGATCGGCGATCTGGGCTTTGCCGAGGCGGCGCCCGCCATCGAGCCGTTCCTGCGGGATGGGGAATGGTTCAACCGGCTGAACGCGATCGAGGCGCTGGGGAAGCTTCCCCTGCCGAACCTCTACAAGCTCGCCGAAACGCTGATCGAAGACGAAAACGACATGGTCCGCAACTCGGCCAAGCGCATCATGGCGAAAACGGCCAACGGCTGAGCTCAGCCGAAGACGATCTTCTCGGCGTTCAGCAGGATGATGATCTTGTTGCCGAGCTTGCCCACGCCCCGCAGATGCTCGACGTTCACCCCTTCGCTCACATGAGAGGGCGGCTCGATCGACGTCTGCGGCAGTCGCAGGACTTCCTGGACGCGGTCGACCAGGAACCCGACCTTGACCTTTTCCCGCTCGAACGAGAGGATCATGATCTGGTCGTCGCGAATGTCGGCTTTTTCGGTCAGTTTGAGACGGCGTCTCAGATTTATAACGGGTAATATTTCACCGCGGAGATTGATGACGCCCTCGATATGGGACGGGGATTTCGGGACCCGGGTCATCGGCAGCATGTTGATGATGCCTTCGACCTGCTTGATTCCCAGGGCGTACGTTTCGCCGGCCATCTGGAAGCTGACCAGTTGGACGAGTTCGATAACCTCCTTCTGAGATTCGAGATCTTCGTCGTTCGAATCGTTTCCGCCGCCGCCCTGGAGGGAGTCGGGGAGGTCGTCCGGGGGCTGGAAGATGTCCTGGGTCTGCGGCTTTGCCGGTTGTCTGGGAGGTTGTTGTGCGGCCGGCCGAACCGGCGCGGGTTGTGCCGCCGGCCTCGTTCGCTCGCGCGGGGGAGCGGGGGGCTGTGGCTGACGGACAGGCTGTGGGGCCGGCGGAAGCGGCTGTGCCGGCTTGACCGGCTGAATGAACGCCGGTTCGGGCTCGGGTTCTGGTTCCTGAACGGAGGGAGGCTCGGGCTCGGGTTCAGGTTCCGGTTCCGGCTCGGGTTCGTGCGGGGATACGGATTCCGGCGCGGGCCGGGGTTCTCCGAAAGAGGCGGTCTCGACACTCGCCCCTGCCGGGGGAATCGGGAACATATCGGCTTTCTCGACCTCGGAGACGGACTCGATCTCTTCCGAGACGGCCTTTTCCGAGGAATTCGTCGTGATGACCATCATGAAAGCCCTGTCGAACTTTTCGTTCTCGAGATCCTTCACGGACGGGATGGATTTGACGATGGAGCACTGCTGTGCCTCGAGAGTGCGCAGAATCATGAAAATGCGCGGCCCCTTCAGGAGACAGTCGGGGACGAGGGATACCTTGAGGAGATAGGGTTGCCCTCCCTGCCGATGGGCTTCCTCCAGCTTCGCCAGTTCGGTCTCGGTCAGATCGAAGTAGGCAAGGTCGGATAATTCCGGGGGGTAGGGCGCGGCGGGAGAGCTGCCGGTAGCGGGTGATGTGCCGGCATCCGGGGATTGCTGCTCGGGCGCGGTTTCTCCCGCGGCGATTCTGGCGAGCTTCTGGGAGATCTCCGTCGGATCGATGCGCGAATCGCTCTGGTTGAAACTGTCCGTCACGAGATTGCGCAGGACGTCGAACGTCTCGAACAGCACGTCGATCAACTGGGGCGATACGGAAAGCTGGCGATTCCGGAGCTTGTCGAGAACGCTCTCCATCTCGTGGGTGAGATGGGCGATCTTCTCGAAGCCCATGGTGGCGGACATGCCCTTGAGGGTGTGCGCCGCACGGAAGATGTCCTCGATGGCGCCTATATTGCCGGGATTCTGCTCCATCGCGAGGAGCATGCGGTCCATCAGATCGAGGTTCTCCTTCGAACCGTCGATATAGGCACCCATATATTGTTGAAGGTCGAGATCCACCGCGGACTCCTTGGTCTGTTTTCCCCTACGTTCGTGTCTGGCCCTTCGTCTGGAAGAACGACGGAATGTCCAGGATCAACGCGATGCTTCCGTCGCCGCGCATCGTCGCGCCCATGATGCCGGGCAGTCCGCTCAGCAGATTACCCAGGGATTTGATGACGATTTCCTGCTGGCCGAGCAGCTCGTCGACCATGAACCCGGCCCGCTTTTCGCCCGATGCGCAGACGACGATCGACAGCTCGTCCTCCTTGTCCTTCTCGTCGCTCGTCTTCGGCACGTTCAGCTCGTTTCTCAGCCTGATGATCGGCAGGACTTCTCCCCGCAGCAGGGTTACTTCCTGGTGCTGCACGATGTTGACGTCGCTCTTTGTGATGTCCATCGTCTCCTGGACGGAGCCAAGGGGAATGGCGTAGGTTTCGGCGCCGAGTTTCACCATGAGGGCGGGCAGGATCGCGAGCGTGAGGGGAAGCTTGATGATGACCCGGGTGCCGATGCCGACCTTCGAATCGACGTCGAGGGAGCCGTTGAGTTCGTCGATCTTCGCCTTCACCGCGTCCATGCCGACGCCACGGCCGGAAATGTCCGTCACGGTTTTCGCCGTCGAAAAGCCGGGCAGGAAGACGATCTTGACGATTTCCTCGGGGGGCATCCTGTCGATCTGATCCTGCGTGAAGAGGCCTCGCTTGACCGCGATGGGGCCGACGATCGACGGATCGATGCCCCGTCCGTCGTCGCGCACCTCGATGATGACGTGGTTCCCCTCGTGGCGTGCGATCAGATGAATCGTGCCGGTGTCGCTTTTGCCGCGGGCGACGCGCTCGGCGGGATGTTCTATGCCATGGTCTATAGAATTGCGAATGATGTGGACCATAGGATCGCCGATCTCGTCGATCACGGTACGATCCATTTCGGTTTCCTTCCCCTCGATGACGAGGTCGATCTTCTTGTCCAGTTTTTTCGAAAGATCGCGCGTCATGCGGGGAAACCGGTCGAACACCTGTTCGATGGGCACCATGCGAACCTGCATGACGACGTTCTGGAGCGAACTGCTGATCTGGGAAACGCGCGTCAGCGTCTCGTTCAGGTCCTTCAGCTTGTGCGCGGCCCCGATGTCGGCGAGCCGCGTGCGGTTGATGACCAGTTCACCGACCAGATTCATCAGATCATCCAGCCGGTGCATGTCGACGCGGACGGTCTGGCTGCCGCGCTTGTCGGCCATCCCCGCTCCCGGTTTCGGCGGCTGGCCTGCCGGCGGTTTCCCGCCCCCTGCCGGCGGGGCCGGCGGAGTCGGGGAGGGCGGCGCGGCCGTCACGGCGGGCGACGGAACGGCATTCCTGGGAGCTGCCGGAGCGAGGGTCTGGGACGGCTGCCGCGGCGGTGCGGCGGGAGGCGGCGAAGCGGCCGTTCGTGTGGCCGAAACCGCCGGCGTCCGCTGAACCGGCTTCTGAACCGGCGGCGGCTCAGGCACAGGCGGCGGGGCCTGGACGGCGGGCGGCGCCGACGGCTGGATGAGCGGTTGGGCCTGGAGCGGGACCTCGGGTTGCGGGGTCCGAAGATCGTCAGGTGTGAGGGGCGTCACGCGGACGGTCTCGATCTCGGAAATCGACTCGATCCCGACCTTGACGTCGTCGGCTTCCGTGGGAGTGATCAGAAGCATTTTGAACGAAAGATCGAACTTCTCTTCCTCGAGGTCCTTGATCTCGGGAACCGATTTGATGATCTCGCATTTGAGTTCTTCAAGATTGCGCACGACCATGAACGCGCGCGGCGCCTTGAGCAGACAGTCGGCCACCAGAGTGACCTGCAACAGGAAGATGTGCGAGCCGCGCTGTTCCCCTTCGACGAGAACCTGGAGCTCGAACTCGTTCAGCGTGATGCCGGACAGTTCCGGCCCCGTCTCGGCCGGTGCCGCCTGCGCCGAAGTTGCCTGGCTCTCCTGTTGCTCGCTCGTGCCGGCAACATCCGCCAGTTTTTTCGAAATGGCGTCGAGGTTCACGTTCGAGTCCGAAGAAGAGATGCTGTCGTTGACGAGAATGCGCAGAACGTCGAACGTTTCGAACAGGACGTCGACGACGGCGGTCGTGACGGGAATTTCCCGGTTGCGGAGCTTGTCGAGAATATTCTCCATCTCGTGAGTAAGATGGGCGACCTTCTCGAATCCCATGGTGGCCGACATTCCCTTGAGGGTGTGGGCGGCGCGGAAAATCTCGCCCACGGAATCGATGTCGTTGGGATTCTGCTCCAGATTCAGGAGCATCTTGTCCATCATATCGAGGTTCTCTTTCGAACCGTCGATATACATGCCCATATATTGGGAAAGGTCGATATCCACCGGAACCGGCTCCCTTTACCTCGTCTTGCTGTCGTTCAAGGCGTCACGAATGAGGCGTGGTCAAACCCCAGAGTATACAGGAAATGTGACAAATGTGCGAGTCCGACAGTGGCGGAAACAGGATGCCCGACGGCACGACGAACAGCGGCCCGGACCGGTTTTCTCAAAAAAATCAGCAGGTTCCCGCAAACCTCGAGACGAAATACTCCGCCGACGCAGGCATGAAATTGTCGGGAACGTCCTGGCCGTCGGTCAGGTAGGCGAGCGGAAGCGCCGTCCGATACAGGAGGGAAACGAGAGGTCCGATCGTGTCTGTTTCGTCGACCTTGGTGAAGATCAGTTCGTCGAATCCGACCTGCTGGAATCTCCGGACGGTGTCGTGCATATCCGAATACTTCGTCGTCGCGGAGAGAACCAGGTAGGTCCTGATGGCTCCGAAAAGATTGATGAAGTTTCTCAGATTCCCGAGCTCGACGGCGTCTTTCGGGCACCGTCCCGCCGTGTCGACGAGAATGATGTCCTTGTCCTGATGGCGCTCGAGGGCGGGAAGAACGTCGTCCGGTTCGTAGAGCACTTCCATGGTGGCGTCGATCAGATTCGCATACTGATCGAGTTGTTGCGTGCCTCCGATGCGGTAGGTGTCGAGCGTGAACAGTGCAACGGATTTCCGGTCTTTCATGTTCAGGGCGTACGTCGCCGCCAGCTTGGCGATCGTGGTGGTCTTTCCGACGCCGGTCGGCCCGATGAGGGCGAAGATCTGGGGACCGGGGCGCGTCGGCTGCGGATGCGGCGTGAAATGAAGAAGCCGTTTCAACCATTTCGCGGTCTCGTCGAAAACGATTTTTTCGTTGTGGATGGACAACGGCGGCAATTCCTTGCCCAGTCTCTCGATGAATTCGTCGATGATCTCGGCCGGGAACTCCTGGTTCTGGAACTGGCGCTTCAGGTGCATCAGCCCGGCGGGAATCGTCGCGGCCTGCGTCTCGAGGGTCTGACTGGCGGAGGTTTTCATGTCGCGGATGAGGGTGAACAACTCGTTGAGCCTCTGCTCGAGTGCGTTCAGCGAAGACCTGTCCGTGGTTTCGTCGGCCGGTGGCCGGATCGCGGAGGCCGCGGCCGCTCGGGGCGTCGGCGCCGGCACGGTGGGGGCGGCTGGCTGTTTGTTGTTGCGATGCTTGATGATGGCGTCGAGGAGTTCGAGGGTCTTCGCCGTCTGCTGGGCTTCCTCTTCGATGCGCTGGGAATGCGGCTCGGCCATGCCTTCCTGATTCGAGCGGATTCCGTGCACACGGCGAAGTCCCTGTGGGCCGGTATGATGTGACTTTGTCGTGCTCGTATCCGCCCGCGGTCGCTGGGGCGCGCCGGAGGATGCCGGATAGGCAGCCGTTCGGGACGACAGCACGGGCTTGTGGGGCACCGGAGCGGCGGTGATTTCCTCTGTGGGGACCGGCCGTACTGGGGCGGAGACAACGGGAGGCTCTTTTTTGTCCCGCGTTGCGGCGACGGTCAGTTCGACTACTTCCCGGGAATAAATACCTCCCCATATTTTCTGGGGAACCGTCTTGCTCTGGATGATGATCAGATCTTCACCCAGCTCCATGCGGGCCTTCAGGTGCGCCTCGTGATACGTGTCGGCGACGAATTTCTGGATCATCATGCCCGCACGCCCCCGTTGAAGAATTTGGCGAGCCTCGTCAGGAATCCTTCCATGCCCTCGCCGGTCTGTTCCTCTTCATACGTTTCATGGAACACTTCCGTGACGAGCTGGCGGATGCGCTGGGCGGCCGGAGACATCGGCGAAAACAGCAGCAGGGGGGTCTGCTGGCGGACCGCAAGATACATTTGCGAATCCTGGGGGATACACCCGAGATTCTTCACGGGAAACCGAAGAAACTCATCGGCGACTTTCGAAAGGCGGTCGTGGACGAACGCGCCCTCCTGGTCGTCGGCGACGCGGTTGACGAGCACCGAGAGGTTCGCCTCGGGGCGCGACTGGCTGATGACCTTGATGATGCCGTAGGCGTCGGCGAGGGCGGTCGGCTCGGGGGTCGTGACGACGAAGATCTGGTCGGCCGCAAGGCAGAACGAGATCACGTTCTGGCCGATGCCCGCGCCGGTGTCGATCAGCAGGTAGTCCGCCTTGTCCTCGAGGAAGCGCAGTTGTTCGAACAGCCGCTTCGCGCGGTCGGGCGGGAGATGCGCGAGTTCGCTGATGCCCGAGCCGCCGGCGATGATCTGGATGCCGCGGGGGCCGGGAATCATGATCTGGTCAAGGGTCAGATCGCCGGTTACCACGTCGGTGAGATTGTGCTTCGGCCGGATGCCGAACACCACGTCGATATTGGCCAGTCCCAGATCGGCGTCGAGGATGATGACGCGACGGCCCGCCTGAGCCAGGCAGATGGCCAGGTTGGCGACGATGTTCGTTTTTCCCACGCCGCCCTTGCCGCTGGCGATGGTTATCGTTCTCGCTATTTTTCTGCCCGCCTGCCGGGGCCGGCGCGACTCGAGTCGCTTGAAGACATACGGCTGGATCTGCCGCTTCGTTTCGGCGATTATGCTCTCGATCGGTTTTTTCACTGAATCGCTCATCGACGGTCTTCCGGTGCGGGATACAGCACTCGCTCGGCGAATGCGCGGAGAAAATCGTACATGGGAACGACCCCGGGCTTTTTTTGGAACGGCCCTTCTCTCGAGGTCGGGGTATTTTGGATGATGCCAGAAAGTACCACCCCGAGGGGGGGGAGGTCAAGAGATAAAAATTGTTTTGCAACCGTGCGGACGCGCTCGAGGGCATGATCCGAAATAATCTCGTCGCCTGCAGGCGCCTCTGCGAGCGAAATCGGAGAAAAATATCCCGAGAGGTGCACGGATTTCACGGCTTCGTAACTTTTCAGGACGGCCTCGGGATGCCGGGGCACGAGGACCAGGGCCGCGTCCGTCGCCTGGAGGAGCGGCAGGTGTGCACGGAAATCCGGCATGGGAATCGTGATCCAGATCTCGGTGCTGCTTGCGAACAGTTTCTGGATCTGCCGCAGAAACCTGATCCGGTCCGGGACGGGACGGGCCTGCAGCGCGAGGGGGGACGGTTGGCGCGGCAGCACCGTCAGCGGGCCCGCGGCGGAATCCGTGTGGATCATCAGCGGAAGCCTGTCGGACCCGTCCGGAAGCGACGTCGCCGCGGAAAGCGTCGCGGCCTGATCCCAGACGGTGGGGGGGCGCCTGCGATTCGTCAGGGCCGGAAGCCAATTCTGCAGAGGCGGGATGCGGGCGCCGGGGGCGTCCGGGACGAGGATGGCGATGGCCGCGAACTTCGTCGGGGACGGGATCGAGGAGAGGAACTCCTCGGGCCCCGGAAGTTGTTCCGGCGCCACGGTGTCTATGAGCCGCTTCAGCTCTCTGAGAGATTGGGCTTGGTCAGGCATGGGTGCTCTCGTTCATCCTGTCATCAGTTGAGGGAGATGAGTCCCGTGGACTGTAATTGTATTGTCGTTGGTATTTCATTGTAGGAGAGGATCGTCAGCCGCGGCGCCATCCGCTCGGTGAACCGCTTGAGGCAGAGGCGGAGGGCGGCGCTGCAAAGCAGGATCGGCGAGCGGCCTTCCTGCATCACTTCCTCGATCCGTTCCTTGATCTTCCCGAGAAGGTTCGTGGCGATCTTCGGGTCGAGAGCCAGTTGGACGGAGCCTTCGACCTTCTGCAGGGACTGCGTCAGCAGCTGCTCCAGCCTCGGATCGAGGGAGATGACGTTCAGCATGCCGGCCTGGTCGACGAGGCTCTTGCAGATATGCCGGGAAAGCCCTTGACGGACGATCTCGGTGAGGGAATCGGCCTCCCGGATCCCCTCGCAGTCGGCGAGCGACTCGAGAATCGTCACCATGTTCCTGATCGAGACCCCTTCGCGGAGCAGGTTCTGAAGCACTTTCAGCAGCAGGGAATGGGTGACGACTTTGGGAATGACGTCGTCCACGATGAGCGGATACGAGGCTTTGACCGATTCGAGCAGCGACTGGAGTTCCTGGCGGCCGAGGATATCGTGGGCGTTTTTCCGGATGACTTCGGTGAGATGCGTCGCGATGACCGTCGACGGATCGACGACCGTGTAGCCGGCCATCTCGGCTCGCTCGCGCCCCGACTGGGAAATCCAGATCGCCGGCAGGCCGAAGGCCGGCTCGACGACTTCGATGCCCGTGAGAGGCGAAGTGACCGTCCCGGCGTTCATCGCCAGGAGTTGGTCGGGAATGATCTCGTAGCGGTCGACTTCGACGCCCTTGATCTTGATCACATACACCGACGGCGGTAATTGTATATTGTCGCGTATGCGAATGGGTGGAACCACGAGGCCGAGGTCGATCGCGATCTGCCGGCGGATCAGCGTGATGCGATTCAGCAGGTCCCCGCCCTGGTTCGAGTCGACGAGCGGGATCAGGTTGTAGCCGATTTCGAGCTCGAGCTGGTCGATCGAGAGGAGGGACGAAACGTCCTCGGGCTTGGTCGGCGTCGCGGCGGCTTCTTTCTTCTCGTCGTCGGCCTTCTGCTGGATTTCCTCCTCGGAGACGGTGTGCGTGATCCAGGCGATGGCGCCGAACACGGCGCTGAGGAAAATGAAGCTCGCCTTGGGAAGTCCGGGGATGAGGCCGAGAAAGCCCATCATGATGGAGGCAACGCCGAGGACCTTCGGATTCGAGACGAGTTGCTGGGTGAGTTCGACGCCGAGATTCGATTCGGAGCTTGCCCGGGTGACGACGAGACCTGATGCCGTCGCGATCAGAAATGAGGGAATCTGCGTGACGAGCCCGTCGCCGACGGTGAAGAGCGTGTAGGTCTGGAGCGCGTCCATCAGGGACTCACCGCGCATCAGCACGCCGATGACGAAGCCGCCGATGACGTTGATGATGATGATGATGATGCCCGCGATCGCGTCGCCCTTGACGAACTTGCTGGCGCCGTCCATCGCCCCGTAGAAGTCCGCTTCCCGTTCGATGTTCCGCCTGCGGCGGCGCGCCTCGTCGTTGTCGATGATTCCCGCGTTCAGGTCGGCGTCGATCGACATTTGCTTGCCTGGCATCGCATCGAGGGTGAAGCGGGCCGCGACTTCCGCGACGCGTTCCGAGCCCTTCGTCACGACGACGAACAGGAAGACGACGATGATCGAGAAGATGACCGCGCCCACGACGTAATTGCCGCCCACGACGAAGGTGCCGAAGGATTTGACGATGCTGATTTTCGCCCCTTCCCCCATCAGGATCAGGCGGGTCGTGCTCACGTTCAGGCCCAGCCTGAACACGGTCGCAAGTAGGAGAAGACTCGGGAAGACCGAGAACTCGAGGGCATCCTTCGTATAGACGGACACCAGGAGAATGATGAGCGCGAGCGCGATGTTCAGGGCCAGCATCACGTCGAGGACGAACGCCGGCAGGGGAACGAACATCATGATGATGACCGATACGAGGCCGATGGCAAACAGGACGTCGCGATTCTTCAGCACTTCCACCATCGCGATGTTGTCCAGCAGCCTGTTGGGCTTCTTGTCGGCCATAGATTACGCAACAGCTCCGCAGGATGAGGGGGCGTTTCTTCGGGGCACGTCGCATGACGATACGCCGTGCATCAGATTCACAGGCACGGTCGCACTCCTGCCGGCGCAGATGATTTCCCGGTCAGGCCGCCTGATACTGGCCCTGCCGGTGCAGCTGGGCCAGGATTTCGGCGACCGCCTGAAACAGTTCCTGGGGAATTTCATCACCAACATCTACCATCTTATGGAGTTGTCTCGCAAGAGGCTTGTTCTCGATAACGGGCACGCCGTGCGCCGCCGCGATTTCCTTGATCTTCTGTGCGATCAGGCCTGTTCCCATGGCGACGACGGTCGGCGTATCGATGCCGGCCGCCTTGTCGTAGCGCAGAGCGACCGCGATGTGGGTCGGGTTCGTGACGACGACCGTGGCTTTCGGCACTTCCTCCATCATCCGCCGCGATGCCAGTCTGCGCTGCCGCTCGCGGATCTTCGCCTTGACCTTCGGATCGCCTTCCCGCTGTTTGTATTCCTCCTTGATGTCCTCCTTGGACATCTTGAGATTCTCTTCATATCGCCATTTCTGGAAAAACCAGTCGCCGACGGCGACGGCGAGCAGGAGGAGGATGATCTTGAGCGACATGGAGAACAGCAGCTTCATCAGCAGGGTCACCGAGGGCACCGGTTCGAGCTGGACGAACCGGACCAGGAAGGGAAGCTGATCCCGGAGCGTCGAGTAGGGGATATATGCGACGACGACGATCTTCAGGATCGACTTGACCAGCTCGGCGATCATTTTCCAGGAAAAGACGTTCGAGAGGCCCGAGATCGGGTTCAGGCGCTCGAGATCCGGAACGAACGGCTCGAGGGTGAACAGGAACCCGACCTGCATCAGGTTGACGGCGGCCGCCGTCAGCATTACCACGAGTAGCACGGGGGCCATCGATTTGAGGATGACCACGACCGTCTGGTTCATCAGGAGGAGGGCGTGGGGCAGGGTCAGCTCGGTGCCGATAAGATTTTCGAACGTATATTTCATGTAGTCGCCCCAGATGGCGACCATGTCGGGGCCGTATGCCTTGAGCGTCATGAACGCGGCGAGCAGGACGATGACGGACTCGAGATCCTGGGATTTCGGAACGTTTCCGCGCTCCCGCGCTTCCTCGCGCCGCTTTTCGGTCGCGGGCTCGGTCTTCTCGCCCGCGAACAGCTGCAGGTCGAAGGGCAGTTCGGTGAACTTCAGCTTCAGTTCCGTCATCTCGCCATCGTCCCGATGAAGGTGGTGATCTGGGAGACGCTGTCGCCCAGGATCTTGATGATGAGGTCCATGATCGGCCCGAGGAGAAGCTTGAAGGTGAACAGGCCGATGACGATCTTGAGCGCGAATCCCACCTGGAAAATGTTCAGGCGGGGCACGGTACGGGCGATGATGCCGAGCGCGACGTCCCCGACCAGAATCACGGCTATCACGGGAAATGCGATCTGGAGACCCAGAAAAAAGATCATGACGGATATTTTCACGATCTCGGATATCTGGCCGCCCTGAAGCACGAGACCGGAAAGGGGAACGAGGTCGAAACTTTTCGCGAACGTCCCCAGCAGCAGCAGGTGCCCGCCGAGGATCAGGAACAGCAGCGCCATGAAAATCTGCAGAAATTCGCTGACGATAGAGACGCTTTTCGACGACTCCGGGTCCGTGACCTGGACGAACGAAAAACCGATCTGCATGCCGATCAGTTCGCCGGCGAACTTGAAGCACTCGACCGACATCAGGACGACGAACCCGATCGTGAAGCCCAGGGCCAGCTCGCGTATGATCATGAGCCCGTATCCGGGAACAGACAACTGCGGAAGCACCTGGGTCGCATGAAGATGGGGGAGCAGGAGCGCCGAGCAGAGGGCCGAGAGCCCGGCCTTCACGCGCATCGGGATGACGGACTCGCCAAACACGGGCACGTTGAGAAAAAAGCCGGAAAACCGGACCATCCCGATCAGAAACAGCCCGACGTAGGAGAGAAAATCCGCTTCGGTCATCGCGCGGCGTCAGCGTGCGAACATCTGAAGGTCGCCGAGCAGCCTGATGGTGAACGCCATCATGGTCTTGAGCATCCAGGGGCCGAACGCGACCAGGGTCGCGAAGGTCGCCAGCAGCTTCGGAATGAAGGAGAGGCTCTGGTCCTGGATCGATGTGGCGGTCTGGATGATGCTGATGATGACGCCGACGATGGTGCCGACGGCGAGCATGGGAAGGGCGACCATGAACGAGAGGTGGATCGTTTCCTTCATGATCTCCAGCAGGGTGAATTCGGTCATGCGTTGCCCCCGAAGCTCACGACAAGCGATTTGATGACCAGGTTCCAGCCGTCCACCATGACGAACAGCAGGATCTTGAAGGGCATCGAGATCATGACGGGGGGCAGCATGATCATGCCCATCGACATCAGCACGCTCGCGACGACCAGGTCGATGATCAGGAACGGCAGGTAGATGATGACGCCCATCTGGAACGCGGCACGAATCTCACTGGTGATGAACGCCGGGATCAGCGCCATCGTGCTGAGCTCGTTCCTCGTTTTCGGCTTGGCGCCGCCCTCCATTCCTGCGAACAGCTTGAGATCGGCCTCGCGCACGTGCTGGAACATGAAGTTCCTGACGGGCTTGATGCCGCGGTTATACGCCTCGATATAATCGATCTGCCTGTTCGTGAAGGGCACCACGGCCTGCTTGTAGACCTGGTCGATGACGGGCGACATCGTGAAGAAGGTGATGAACAGCGCCAGGCCGATGAGAATCTGGTTGCTCGGTTCCTGCTGGGTCGTCAGGGCGCGGCGGACGAAGTTCAGCACGATGAGAATCCGCGTGAAGCTCGTCAGCATGATCAGGATCGACGGCGCGAGGCTGAGAATCGTCAGGAGCAGGAGGACCTGGAGCCCCGTCCCGATCTGGCCGCGTTCCCTGGATGGATCTATATCGACGCGTATTCGCGGTATGGGAAACGGCGTGTCGGCCGGTTCAATTTTCTCGACCCGCGTCCTGTCCTCGACGTCGATTTTCGCGCGCGGGTTCGCTGGATTCCCGGCCTGCGCGTGGAGAGCGCCGGAGCAGAGCATCAGGGTTGCCAGGACGAGAAAGACGACGAGGCTTCGTGCCCGTGCGCGGTGAAGAAAGTCTGTGCAGTATGCACGCCACGACATGTCGGGAATGAAACTCCTGTGCGCTGGGGTGGAAAAAGGGGCACGGCAAATCGCCCCCTCTGTTTATACACGATACCCGGGCGCGATGACAAGTGGGGCGCGTAAGCCCGCGTGCGCCTATGGCCGGCCGTCGTCGTCCGAATCCGGGCGGCGGAGGATCATGTCCTCCATTTTACGGATGCGTTCCTGCGCCTTCCTGGTGTGGTCGGCGAACGAGACATCGGACGGCTCCTCCGGGGCGGACGTGTTCTCAGAGGCCGGCTTCACGGCGCTCCGCTTCAGAAAGGCGAACACCTTGTCGAGGCCCGGCACCGTAGGTGCCCCGCCCGGCTGGATGCGGAGCGAGTCGATGAGAGCGCGGTCCGTGATCTCGCACAGCATCGAGATGTGATGCTCCGTTACCCCGAGCACCAGGATACGCCCCATGATGTCGACGATGTAGATGAACCGGCGGCCGTCGATCGGAAGAATGCCGAGCGTGCGCCCGCACGCCGTCCCCGACAGGCCGTGCCGCTTCTGGAGAACCCATGTCACGGCGACGATCATTCCCACGATCAGGGCGAGCGACGTCAGGATGCTGAGAGTCGTGGAAACCGGATCGGGGTCGTTCAGAAACGGGGATGCGGCGGTCGTTTCCCCGCGGGAAAACAGAGGCAGGTCCGTCGATTCGCTTGCGGCGGCCACGGCGAACGCGCTTCCCTGAGAGGTCGCGAGGGCGGGCGGAGGAGCCGAACGGTCCGGCCTCGCCGCGTCCGATGCCGTGCCGGCGGCGTAAGATATTGACGAAAATAAAATGAAGGCAAATAAAAAAAGCCCGGCAGGCCGGAGCGCGGCGATCATCGGATGTCGCGGCTCAGCGGAGGGCTTTCTGCACAGCTTCGAGGACGCGGTTCGGCTGGAACGGCTTGACGATGAAATCCCGTGCGCCGGCCTGGATCGCATCGATGACCATGGCTTGCTGGCCCATGGCGCTACACATGATGATCCGGGCGGAGGCGTCGATGCCCTTGATGGCGCGCACGGCGTCTATCCCGTTCATTTCCGGCATCGTGATATCCATGGTGACGAGGTCGGGCTTCAGCTTCTGATACATCTCGACGGCTTCTTTTCCGGTCTGGGCCTCGCCGAGAACCTGATACCCGTTTTTCGTCAGGATATCCTTGATCATCATGCGCATGAAGGCCGCATCATCAACGATCAGTACGGTCTTCGACATAGGTCAGAGAGCCTCCTTAGAGTGCCTGAAGCCTGTCCTGCGGGTTCACGATACTCGTGATCCTCACCGCGAAATTCTCATCTATGACAACCACTTCGCCTTTTGCGATCAGCTTGTTGTTCACGAAAACCTCGACGGCCTCACCCGCGAGTTTGTTCAACTCTACTACAGAACCTATTCCCAATTCAAGCACATCTTTGATGAGCATGCGGGTGCGCCCGAGTTCGACCGTGATCTGCAGGGGAACGTCGAGCAGCAGGTCGATGTTCGACTGAAGACCCATTCCCATGGGCATCTGGAGCATGCCGAACTCTGCCGGCGTTCCGTGCATCGAAGGCATGCCGGGCATGCCCATCCCCGGCATCCCCATCCCGGGCATGCCCGGCTGCATGGGAATCCCCTGCATTCCCGGCATCCCCTGCATTCCCGGCATCCCTTGGGGAGCGGGGCCGCTCATGGGGGTAGGCATCGGGCCCGGCATGGCACCCGGCATTCCCATTCCCGGCATCCCCATTCCCCCCATCGCGGCGGCAGGCATCGGGGCGGCGGTCGGAAGAGGCCCCGGCGGCGGGGGCGGCGGGGCCTTTCTCGGCTCAACCTTCTGCGGCTTGGTCAACTCCGACGCCATGAGCCTCGCGAACTCGATGGGCTGGAGCTGGATCATCTCGGTCTCGATGATATCGCCGATTTTCACGCGGAACCCGATGCGAAGGAAGTGCGCCTCGCTTCCGAAATCCGGCATCGGCGGCGGGGTGACGGCAAACGTGACCATCTCGACCTGGGGCGGGGCGATGTCGACCCGCTTCTTGAACACCTCGGACAGGGTCGTGGTCGTCTTGCCCATCATCTGGTTCATCATCTCGCCCACGGCCGACTTGTGCATGTCCTGGAACTGGGCGTTCGAGCCGTCCTGCCCCATCATCAGGTCCCCGATGATCGCGGCGATCTGTTTCTTCAGCAGGAGGTAGGAGTTCCCGTCGAACCCTTCGACGTAGGCGATCTTGGCGATGATGAACTCCTCGTCGCCGCTTTCCGAGGCCAGCGTGCCGTAGCTGATGACACGGATCTGTTCGAGATTGATCTCGACGGGCTTGTTGAGCAGCATCTGGACGACGGAGGACGTGGCTCCCAGGGACAGTTTCGCGACCTCGGAAAGCTGCGCGATCGCTTCCTGGGAAATCAGATCGGCAACGCTCTTGCCGCCGCTGCCGCCGGAAGCCGGTGCCGGGGATGCGCCGCTGTCTCCTGCGCCGCCGCTGTGAAGCAGGGCGTCGATTTCTTCTTGCGAGAGTAGATCAGTCACAATTCGTCCTCCTCGTGGCTGCTCAGAAGCTGGGTGATTGATACGGCCATCTTTTTACCCACGATGCCGGGGCGGCCACGAAATTTCACACGATTTCCCACACGGATGTTCAAATCTTCCTTCACGAGTTGGTCCAGGACGAGAAGATCGCCCGGCTGGAGGGTCAGGACGTCCTGCAACGTCACCGTCTGCGTGCCGAGCTCGGCGACGACGGGCAGGTTCACGGCCTTGACCTGGCTGGTGATCGCATCGTAGTTCGTCGTCAGCGGTTCCTTGCGGACGGCCGCGAACCAGGAGGCGGCGTTGAACTTCGAGGCGATCGATTCGACGGTATTGTAGGGAATGCACAGCGTCATCGTGCCCGTGACGTCGTGGATCTTGATCTCGATGACGACGGAGAGCACCATGTCGTTCGGCGGCACGATCTGCGCGAACTGCGGGTTGGACTCGATCAGCTCGATCGAAGGGGAGAGATCGACGACGTTGATCCAGGCCTCGCGCAGCCGCTCGAGAATGATGCGGTTCATCAGTTTGTGCATGATCTGCTTCTCGACGTCGGTCAGCTGGCGAAGCGTGCCGAGGGGCGTTCCGTTGCCGCCGAGAAGCCGGTCGAGGATCGTGAAGACGACGTTGAGATTGATGTCGATCAGGCCCTTGCCGTCGAGTCGTTCGGATTTGAAGGCGGCGATGAAGGTCGGCGAATAGATCGAACGGATCAGCTCCTCGAACGTCAGTTGATCGACCGAGATGATCGTCGCCTGCGCGTAGGCGCGGAGCTGGGTCGACAGATCGGTGCCGACGAGGCGCGCGAAGGTCTCGTGTATCAGCTGGATCGTTCCGAGCTGTTCCTTGGAGAACTTCGTCTGGCGCTTGAAATCGTAGATTTTGCCCTTCTTGGGCTTTTCACGCTCGGGCTTTCCCTCGCCTCCGACCGCCCCTCCGACGGACTCGACGCCGCCCGCGGCCGCAGGCTTTTCGGCGGCTCCGCCGCCGGTGTTCAGGGCCGATAACAGGGCGTCTATTTCGTTCTGTGATAAGGTGTCGACCATGCCGGTTCAGCTTTCATGAATGCCGAAAGCCGCCGTAGAAGGCGGCCCGGTCCCGAACGTCGTTTCGTCGTTGCGCGATGCGTGTGAACAAACTCGTTTTCTTGCCTCAGTTGATGAGAAATACCGGTATAAATATTTTCACGATGCGGCTTTCGGAAGAGGATTTTCCGAGAATCGCGTTGAGCTGTTTCTCGATGTCCTTGTGCAGGAAATGGTCGATATAGTCTTCCTTCGCGCGCTGGATGTTCAGCTTCATGAGGATCGTCGTGACGGCGTCACGAAGTTCGCCTTTCCGCTCCTCGAGCTCCTTTTCGAGATTGCCGATATACCCGATCTCGACTTCGATCTTGATGTAGTGAAGTTCTTCGTCGCGGGTCGTGGCGGTGAACTCTCCGAGCGAAAACCGTCCCATTTTCGGGGCCGTCTGGATCTGCTCCTGCGTCGGAGGGGCGGGTTCGTGGGCCGGACCGCCGCCCTTCGCCTTCTTGCTGGTCATCCAGGCGATGCCGACGACGATAAGGATGAGTGCCAGAACGGCGACTCCGATCAGGATGTATTTGGTTTTAGGTGACATGTCTCACGATCCTATCATGCTCAAAATAAGCCGTCAATGCCGTTTCCCGTGATTTATGCACGCGGTGCCCGGATCATGCCGCCGGCATTTCCGGAGGCCGCCTGGAGCGGATCTGGGGCAGTCTGTAGAAGATCAGACGGCGATACCTGATCACCCGTTTCCGGACGAGATCGCTCGTCTCGCGGACCATGTAGGTTCGTCCGTTCGTCAGGGTGATGACGGTGTCGGGCGTGGTTTCGATGTTTTCGATCAGCTCGGGATTCAGGAAAAAAGAGCGACCGTTGAGACGTGTGAGTCTGATCATGTCGCTCTCCTTCCGCTGATTTTCGAAGGCGCCGGTATGGGCGAAGGGACGGGGCGGGGCCGACCGGCGATTTGGCCGCCTGTTCCGGCGGTTATCATCGGAACGGAGTTCCGGACCTGCCCTTCACCGCATACCGTTCTTCTCAATTACCTATCGGCTGATTCCGGTTAACGCTTGAGGTTCACGACTTCCTGGAGAATTTCGTCCGAGGTCGTGATGATTCTGGAACTCGCCTGGAAGGCCCGCTGCGTAACGATCAGATTGGTGAACTCCTCGGCGATGTCGACGTTGCTCATTTCGAGAGACCTGGCGAGGATCGAACCTCGCTCGCCTTCCGCCGGCCGGCCGATGATCGCGAGACCGGAGTTGGGGGAATAGGCATACATGTTCGAGCCGGTCTTCTCGAGGCCGCCGGGGTTGTTGAACGTCGCGAGCGCCACCTGGCCGATCGGCTGCTTCTGCCCGTTCGAATACACGCCGCGAATGGTGCCGTCCTGCTCGAAGTAGATGCTTTCGAGGAGTCCCATCTCGTAGCCGTCCTGGTCGCGGGCCTTGGTCGTGAAGGCGGAGTCGAACTGGGTGATGAGATCCATGTTGAGCTTGATCGTGACCTTGTTGCTCCCGGCCGGGGTCATACTGATCTCGTTCACGATGGATTTGGCGATGTCGATCTTGCCCTGATTGGTGAAGTAGCAGGTGCCGGTGCGGCCGGAGATCAGGGCGTTGTTTGCCCGTTCGAGTTCTTCATCGGTCGGATCTTGCGGGTCGACGACGCCGTTCTGCGGGTCCTTCAGCCAGTTCACGATTTCGGGGTCGCTTTTCCCGTAGGAAATCTTGTACTGCCACTCGTGCGTGGCCTTGTTCGTATGTTCCCAGGTCGTCACCAGTTCGTGGGAACTGCCGAGCGAATCGTAGATCGTGATGCTGGTCGTGTGGGTTTGCCCCTTGTTCAGCGCTCCGGAGATCTTGGTTTCGGTCGTTCCGACCTTGGCGACGAAGGTCAGTTCGTCGGACGAGGGGGTGGGAACGTAGATTTTCACGCTTTCCGACTGGCCCTTCTCGGCCGTCGTGGTCATCGTCATCGTGTCGTTCGGCACCCACGGGATGCTTCCTTCGTTCAGGGTGAAGTCGAGACCGCCGAGATTGAACCGGCTGGTCGCCGCCTGTCCGTGAACGACGGTGCCGTTGATGAAGCCGAGCTGCTCGGGATTCTCGCCTCCGATCTGGATCAGCTCGCCGAGGCCGCTCCCGGTGCCGGTGATCGCGAGCTGGTCGGGAATGCTGTCGTTGTTCGAGTCGACGAACTGCGCGTAGGCGGCGACGTTGTTCGCGGCCAGTTTCGAGTTGATGGTCGAGAGAATCTCGCCGCGGTTGTAGATGCGGTTGTTGCCTTCGACCAGATCGTTGAAGGTGATGAGGGCCGAGTGGCCGTTCTTGTCGGTGATCGTAAAGCTGACGTCGCGCGACGGATCCCACTGGTCCGTGGCCATGTTCCAGAGGGTGGGAATTTCGAGGCCAAGCTGGTTGAGGCCGCCGCGATCCGCGATGGTCAGCGTCTCGCCGGCGCCGACCGTGTTTCCGGTGATCAGGAGCGTTTCGTCGGTGCCGTCGCCGTCAGAATCGGTGAACGAAGCGGTCGCATCGACGCCCTGGGCGGCGAGGGCGACGTTGATCGTATTGACGATGTCGGCGCGGGTGTAGACGGTGGCGCCGTCGAAGTTGATCGTTGCAACGTTTCCGGCCGTATCGGTCACGCTGAACGAGACGTTGGTCATCGGATTCCACTGGTCGCCGGCCATGTCCCAGAGCTCGCTCTTGCGTGCGGCCAGGCCGGAACTGAAGGTGAACTGGGGGGCGGTCGTGTCGGTTCCGTTCTGGGAGGTGGGTGTGAGGTCCGCGAGCACTTCAGGCTCCGCGGCGCCGGTTCCCTTGACGGTGGTCTGGAACGGCGCGACGGTCAGCAGATCGAGATTCACGGCGTTCTTGATGGTGACCTGCTGGTCTTCGCCGGGATTCGTTCCCGCGATGATCAGGGTGTTGTCCTGGAACTGGGCCGTGGCCGACAGGTTCGCCGCATTCAGCTTTTCCTGGATGATCCGGGTGATGTCTCCGCGGGTGTAGCCGGGGGCGAGGTTCGTCGGAAAAGTGACCGTGGCGGTTTTTCCTTCGGTGTCGATGACGTCGAAGCTGACGTCGGACGTGGGCAGCCAGGGGATCGAGACGACGGGAAGCTCGATCTGCGGTGTGGTCAGCGTCGAGCCGGAGCGGCTCAGCAGGCCCAGCCCCGAGAAGTCGCTCAGATTGGTGACGCCGTTGAGGGTCAGGCTCTGGTCGGCGCCTGTCTGGCGGCTGGTGATCGACATCTTGTTCGTGACGGAGTCGTAGGTGGCGATCGCGTTCAGTCCGTTGTTCGCCATTTGGTTGTTGATCGTGGCGATGATCTGGGCCGGCGTGTAGGTGGGGCCGTTCGGATCGGTGCTGCCGGCGAACTCGACTCTCGCCGAGCGGGGAGGATTGTAGTAGTTGTCGGTGATGGTGAAGCTGAGGTCCGCGTTCGGCTTCCATTTGCCGGCCGTCAGCGACATGACGCCGCCTTCGATCGTGGCGTTGGTGCCGCCCAGGATGCCGGAGCCGATGAAGCCGCGGACGGAGCCGACGACGCGGTACGAGGTCGCGCGGGTCGGGTCGCCGCCGTCGAAGATGACCGTGACGGTTTCGTCCCTGATCTCGCTGCCCGACGCGATGACGCCGGGGCAGGAGCCGTTCGCGCCGTCGTTGGTGACGGTGTTGACCAGATTGGTCGCGGTGGCCGAGACGGGGATGCCGTCGGGATCGTAGGTGAAATAGGCGTGACCGAGCGTGCTGTCGGCGGCGGCCGGATCGACCGTGCTCGCAATGACCTTGCCGTCCTTGTCGGTCTTGATCGTGCCGGTGGCGACGTTGCCCTCGGTGTCGTCGACGGCGGTCCAGATCCAGTTCTGCGAGTCGATCTTCTTGAACTTGAACTGGAGGTTCTGGTAGTTGCCCGCGGTGTCGAGATAGGTCAGCGTGTTCACGCCGAACTCGATGTCGCGCTCGTCCGAACTGCTGTCGAGGTTCGAAGCATAGCTGATATTATTCGTCTGGTGCGCGTGCTTCTTGAGATAGCGAACGGTATTGATATTGGTAGGGACGGTTCCGGTGTCGGACAGCTCGAGATTCCCCGTCTTGGGATTCTGCGTGGCCATCCAGCCCTGGACCTTGTAGCCGCTGGTGCCCATGACCAGGTCGTAGCTGCTGTTCAGGTTGAAGTTCCCGTCGCGGGTGAACAGCTGCCGGCCGCCGCCCCCGTCGATGACGAAGAAGCCGCCGCCTTCGATGGCGAGGTCGGTGTTCTTGCCGGTCGTCTCGGTGGCGCCCTGTTCCATGATGGTGTCGATGGAGCCGAGCTTGGCTCCCAGGCCGACCTGCATGGGGTTGAGGCCGCCATACGGGCCGAACGACTGCTGCGCGTTGCGAATGGTCTGGCAGAAGAGATCTTCGAACATCGCGCGACCGCGCTTGAAACCGGTCGTGTTGACGTTGGCGATGTTGTTGCTCAGCACGTCCATTTTCGTCTGGTTCTGCTTGAGCCCCGTAACTCCCGTGAAAAGTGATCGCATCATAGCACGTTGTCCTTGTCTCTAAACGGCAACCGGTGCCTTCGCGCCGCGGGGCGTATCCGTTCGTCCCGTGCCGGCAACCCTCGGTGGAGGGCTGTGGGCCGGCCCGGAAGACAACACTTCATGTGCCTCTTCCGGACCGGCGCTGCCTGTCAAAAGACGTATCCGGCGCGTATGCTGCCGCCCTCTGTCGATCGGGCGGTGATGCGGGCTTCCCTTTCGGGTCCGGCCTGCGTTCGTTTCTGTCTGGTTTCGTTGCCTCGTGCGCCTTGCTACGTCCCTGAAGAACCTGTGTCGAACTGCTTATGTCGCTTTCAGTGAGATGTTCACCTTCCTTTCCGTGTCAGATGGTTGGTTTGTCGCGCTCCTCATGCGTGATGCTTGATGCTCACGCTATCTATCTGTGTAACTATTCTATCTCGCAGATCGGCCGGGTCCATCGCGGTCACGAGAGTCCGCGTCGGCACGTTCACGACGAACGCGGCGTTTCCCGTCAGGACGAGCGAGTCACGCGCGCCTTTCGCCTGGAGTTCGTCGAGGGCTTCGCCCAGGAGTTGTTTCGTTTCCGTATCGAACGGAATATTTCGCTCCTGGAGACGCTTCTCGGCGTGCGCCGTCACGTTCAGGCCGCTCCGGAGGCCGGTGGTCCGCGTCAGGACTTCCCGCAGCGCCAGGTCGAACCCGTTTCCGTTGACGGCATTCGGCTTCACCGCAGCGGATGGCGTCGCGGTGCGTGTGGGGGTGATCGGACCTATACTGAATCTTGGATCCATCGAACGTTACCTGGTTCTCCCGAAGTCAGAATCGCTTTCCGGAATCTCAGGACGGGAACTTGACGTTGTTGATCTCGGCCAGTTTGATGTCCTGCCCGTTCACCGTGAAGACCGCCTCGCCGTTTTCGAACCGGACCGCCGTCACCTCGCCGGTGATCGACTCGACCTGGCCCGACGGCGTCGCGTTCACTTCCATTCCCAGATACGTCATCGCCTCGGTCTTGTAATTCTGGCCAAGAGCGCTGACGAGCTGGGTGATCGATTTGCCCATGTTGGTGATCTGCTCGAGCGTCGAGAAGTTCGCCATCTGGGCCACGTACTCCGTGTTGTCCATCGGTGAAAGAGGGTCCTGATACTGCATCTGTTTCGTCAGCAGCAGCAGAAACGCGTTCTTGTCCAGGTCTTTGGTCTTCCTGGTGGTTGATGGTCCCATTGTTCCGGGAGCAACGGTGTCAACGAGCTCGAGAGCCATGTGCCTGCCTCCTAGACCGTCACGTCGACGGCCTTGATGTGTAACGCCATTCTTCTGATTTCCGGATTGATGAGAACGGAGGATTCGACCGCGTCCGAATCCGCAGAACCGTTTCGGGACGAACGCCGGGAGCCGATCCGCAAGCCGGGCTGATGCTCGCCGTTCGACATCCCTCTATCACTTCCATCGGATTCTCTCCGCGAAACATCCACGGAAATTTGCAGGATATTCACGCCCTGCTGCTCCAGGTGCTCGCGAATCTGGGGAACGAGCTGCTCCAGCTTTTCCTTCACCACGGCGTTTTCGGCCGAGATTCTCGCCGTCACCGTCCCGTCCTTCGTCGCCAGCTGCATTTCGAGTTTTCCGAGCGCCTCAGGTTTGAGCTGGAGCGTCATGAACTTGATCTGCTGCGGTCCCTTGAAGAACTCGGCTTTCTCGATGATCTGCGAGAAGATCGCCGACTTCACCGTGTCGCCGCCCTTCGACTGCGAGGTGTCGGAACGGACCGACTGCGCGTTCGACGGGTTGTCGCGTGTGAACGAGAACTCGCGCGACGTTTCGTGCCCCGACATGCTGACCCGCTTGACGTTCTGGTTGGAAGCGGCGTTCAGCGCCTGGTGCCCGTCCGCTTTTCCCGTTTCCCCGCGAGACTGGAAGGATTTCAACAGGTCGGAAATGTCCGGAGCGTCGCCGCTGATGGCCACCTGGGCTGACGTGGTGACCGCGAAGGCGCCGGAGGACGCGCCCGTGACGCCCGCGGATCCCGTCTGGGCCGATGCGGAGTGAGAGCGTGATTCCCGTGCTTCCCGATACTCCTGGCGCAGCGACTTCACGTCGCTGCCGAACGTGGCTTTCCGCTCGGGCTCGACGCCGGATTCGCCCTCGGTCGTGACCGCGGATGGTTCCTTCGCGTCTGATTTCTCACGGAGTTTCCGTTCAGGCCGTTTTTCACCGGCCGTCGTTTCGACCTGGCTCCCCATCGTCTGGGAAAACGTGTCGACGGTCATCTCGGAATCTGTCTCGGGAACCGTCTCAACCGGCTTTTCATCGGAGAGAGTCGCGACCAGTTTCTCTCCGGTTCTCCCGCCCTTCATCTTCGACAGGACCGACAGCAGTTTGTGAGCCGTCTCGTCATCGACGTTCTTCCAGAACTCGGCCGTTTCAGGATTCCTGCGGAGCGCCGAAAGAACCTCGTCGGACTGCGAATCGGTCGCTGGCTTGTCGGACGGTTTTCCCGCATCCGAAGCTTCCTGCTTCTTCTCGGACACGACAGGCTTTGCGGCTTCCTGCGCCGAATGCGCAGCGGCCGTGTCGGCCTTCGTTTCCTGGACGGCGCTTACCGCTTCGGTTTCGACGGGAATCCCCGCGGTTTCGGAAACGGCTTCCGTTTCCTGGACCTGGACCGCTGCCTGGACGGGAACGGCCTGCGCCGAAACCGCCTCGATTTCATCCGTCTCCTCGGAACTTCCTTCCCCGTCTTCGGGCATGTCGGGCTGGTCTTCCTCGGATATGGCGTCGACGGCTTCGATCAGGTCGGGCTGTTCTTCAACCTCGGGCGCTGCGGCCTGGACCTCGGGTTTCATGGCTTTCATGAGTTCGAGGCTTGCCGCCAGGATGTCGGGCGTCATCGCTTCCAGGGATTCGATCAGGTCCAGGGCAGTCTTGTCATCGAGCGACTGCCAGAATTCGCCGACCGTTTCATCCGCACGCAGGGCCGAGAGTGCGGATTCAGCCGATGAATCATCGTTAGAATTCAGCTTGTTGACGATCTTGTGGCTTTCCTGGAGAACCTCAACCTCGAGGGCATTGGACGCATCCGAGGCTTGTTTGGAGCCTTCGGACTTTTCGAAGGAAGGCTTTTCGCGCACCCCGGGCGTGGTGTCTTTGGAGGACATCCTCGGTTTCTCGGGCTTTTGATCGATGCGCTTGGTATCTTTCCCGGTTTGTACCGCATGCTCCTTGGAAGGACGTTGAGACACTTCCTGAGGCCTGCCGGCCGATGCGGTTCGCTCTGTCGCCGCAGGTTTCTGCGGCTTCGACGAGAAGGAGACGTTCGATTTTGAGTTCACGAGACCCGACAGGAGTTCTCCGAACGAAGAGGGTCCGGACTGCGTCTGTGAGGGCGGAGTGAAGGACTTCGTGAAGAAGACGTTCACCAGGGAACTGGTATCCACGTGATCTGTGGCTGTTTTCATGACGATGGTTTCACCTCCTTTCGATTGAGTTTCGGGAAGATGCTACTTCCCCATAATCTGTATCGACATTTTCATCCCGAACCTTTAGACCCTTTGCGCCCCTTCGATGAAAAAAAATGAATTTCGAAACGAATGCTCCTCTCAGAGATACGAAACATTGCTTCACCACAGAGTCACAGAAAAATTTGTCACCACGTAGACGCACATCAACCGCTCTACACCCGTAGGAGCGGTTCGCGAACCGCCCATGCCCGGGGCCAATATTCTGTAGGGGCGGGTTTGAAACCCGCCCCTGTGGCGCAACTCTGTGAAGCCTCAGTGCCCTCCATGATTCAGGTGTTGTGCCTCTCCCCTTCCTGCTTCAAGGTTGTGGTTTGACGGAGGGCACGGGGGAGGGTATGATTCCATTTCAAAACAAGGGGGACGGGGCACATGAAAAAAATAATTGTTGCATCTATACTATCTGGGCTCGCGGCCGTCGGGCCATCGCTGGCCGACCAGTTCCGGTGGCCTCTCGACATCGAGATCAGTCCCAGTTCGAGTTTCTGCGAATCCCGCGGCTGGCGGTTTCATGGGGGAGTCGACCTGAGGACGCGCCTCACAACCGGTTTCCCCGTCAAGGCGCCCGCCGACGGCTTCGTGTCGCGGGTGAAAGTCCAGTGGCGGGGCTTCGGATACGCCCTGTATGTCGATCATCCGCAACTCGGCGTCAGATCCGTCTATGGCCACCTGGATGACTTCGCCGGCCCCGTCGCGGCGTATGTCGCCGAAAAACTGAAAAAGATGAAGGCCCGCTACGGCATCGACGACAGCTTCGGGCCCGACCGGTTCCCCGTGAAAAAGGGGCAGGTCATCGCCTTCACCGGCGAGACCGGCCTCGGGCCGCCCCATCTGCACTTCGAACTGCGACGGTTCAACGACGATCCCATCTCCCCGTCCGCCGTCGGACTGACCGTGCCCGATACGATCCCCCCGGTGTTTCTCTCCCTGCATGTCGATCCGCTCTCTCCGGAAACCAGGATCAACGGCGGGTTTCTGCCCGCATCCGTTTCCATCAAACGGCAGAAGGACGGGACCTGGGGCTGGGACGGCGTTCCCGTGCTGGAAGGGAAAAGCGGGTTTTCCGTCGGGCTCGTCGATAACGGAGAAGGCGGGAACAAATTCGGGGTCGAACATATATCTATGGCTATAAACGGGAAAGTTCTGCTCCGGCGCAGTTTCAATCAATATGGATACGATGAGAATTCTCAGGCATCCTGGATTTACGATTACCCCAGAACCAGCCTTCCCGGGGCCGGATACGTGTATACGATGTTCCGCTGGCCGTTCGAGACATTGCGATTTTCCGAAGGGTTCGCCCCCTGGAGCGGTGCCCTCGGAGAGAACCCTGGAAGCGTCGAAGAGATGACGATCGAGGCCGTCGATTTCGGCGGCAACAGGATCGTCGCGAAGGGGCGCGTCGATACGCGCGGCCTTCGGCAGGCGAAAAACGTGTTCGACGGAACGCTTCGCTTTCGCCGGTGCCACTACACCACATACGGCGTCGTCGCCGAAACGGTCCTGGCGGATGCCAAAAATACTACAGGCTATACGCACGTCACGTGCGCGGATGCCTCCGGCGGCGTTGCGGAACTCCCGGCGTCGTTCGGTCCCGACGGCGTCGTGCAGGTGGCATTCCCGAACGAGGAACGCTGGGCGGGCGGTGCGAGATGCGGGGGAGAAACGATTCTTCCTCAGCATGTCTTCGTGCCGGTCAGCGGCGGAACCGTTGCAGTCGATGGGGCACGGGTGGTCATCCCGGCCGGAGCTCTGAATTTCCCGGTCCTGGCCAGGCTGGATATCGTGGATAACGCTCCACGCCCCGGCGGCTCACCCAAAAAGGGGATTCTTCCCGCGAAAAGCCCGGTCTGGCAGTTCTCGCCCCCCTGGCTCGTCACCGCGAAGCCGATCCGGCTCGAAATCGACCTGAAAGGCCTGACGGCATCACGAAGGCTCGGTATCTACGAAGCCAGTGGGAACGCCCGATCATACTCGGGCGGCGAGGGGAGGGAGTCGACCATGTCCGTCACCTCGCGATGTCTGCGCCCATGCGTGGTTCTCGAAGACGCCGTTCCGCCCGTCATCACGGTGAAACCACGACGTACCGTGAAACGTCTTGGTCTCTGCGCCGTCTTCGGCGTCGAAGACACGGGCGAGGGCGTCGACTACGAATCTGCCCGCGCCACCGTCAACGGAGAAAGCGTCTCCCCCGATTCTGACCCCGACAAAGATGAAATCTACGTCCCCATCGGCCCCGGCAAATCGAAAAAGAACGTCGTCCTCACCGTCTCCGACAACGCCGGCAACCCCCGAACCCTCACCTCCAACCGCTAGACTCAGGGCCAGCTTCACCACGAAGAAATCATGGGGACGTGATACCGAACGTTCATATTCGATATCACGTCCCCTGAATCCGCATATACTTGCATACTCGATGCCGTTCGTGCTGGGCTTGTCGAAGCACGAAAGCTCTCGCCCTTCGACAAGCTCAGGGCGAACGGCTATATCATGTCAGGTCGCATGCGATATATTTCACACGCGATAGTTGTTGCGTAACATATGAGACGAGTATTAAAGAAGAACCCCGGAGCCGATATGCCGGCCCCGGGGTTCTTCCTGAGAACGGGTTAATTCTGGACTTTGAAGATCATGACCCCAAGATTGCTGTTCGCAGGGGCGATGACAACGACCTGGTTATTCACGGCGTCATAATGGATCACCCGTTTCCCGAAGGCCGGTGACTCAAGATTCGGCAGCGCTATGCCGTCCTCTCTGTTGCCGACTGCCGAATACCGGGCGATTGAATATGGGTTATTGTTGATGGTGTAGAGTCGATTGTTCGCATCGAAAGCAGTTTGCAGGTATCCGGGGACAAGGGTAATGCTGTCCGTGACATAATGAACGGTACCAAAGTCACCCGAATCGCCCCAAGCATAGCCCAGATTCGGAGACACAGCAAGATCATAGGCGCTTCCGGAGAAATAAGATGTCGTCGAGGCTGTGAGAGCCGGATTGGAATCCACGATGTATCCGCCGGCGCCATCGGAAATCATCAGGGCGGTTCTTGGACTGTTGCCACTGCTGGTATAGGACGTCCATTCCATCGCCGTCGGGGTGACCGGAAGGGTGATAGCCACGGTGGCAACCGCGACCAGAGTAGTCGGAGTCGTGTTGAAATACGTTAGCGACGCAACGCCGACACTGTTCCAGGAAACAGCCTGAAGTGCCGCTGTGACACCCGTATTATTATTGGCCTTCAGTTTGATTCCGAAGGCCGCCATGGCGAAGCTGGCTGAATACGTATTTACGGGGGTGGTTGGTGTCAGATTGTATTTCTGTAGATATACAGATAATGATTCGGTCCAGCCCACATATACGCCTGAAGAATCAACATAAAGATCTCTGACGGTGCTGTATCCAGGCATAACCGGATCTTGAAGCGCAACGGGGGGGTCGGCAGGTGTCGCAGGATTGGCCAGCATGTATCGTACGATAGAATAGACGCCGCTCGTGCTGCCGATGGCGTAGAGATAGCCGTTATAAACGAACGATTTCTCGAGAGTTCCGATACTCCGGGTGGAGTCGTAAACCACTGGAGCGGTGAACACCCTTCTTGTCGTAACCGTGACATTCGTCCGGGGGCTATTAGAGATGCCGTTTCCGACGGCTTCCACGCCGAAGGTATAGGCGGTGTTCGGTGTCAGGCCCGTGAACGTGTAGGAATTGGACGTTGTCGACGTCACATAGGTGCCATTCATGTAAACAAGGTATTGTGTGGCTCCAAGGAGGTAGTTCCAGTTCATCGTGTAGGACGTCATTCCGATTGTGCCTGTTGTGGTGGCCGGACCGGTCGTGAAGGGCTTCGAGAAGCTGCCCGAACCGGCCGAGACGGCGCCGTCCGCTCCGTAGGCCTTCACCGTGTATGCGCCGGGATTGAAGGCGGTCACGTCCAGCGTCAGCTGGTTTGCAGACTGGGTTGTCGGGGTGTAGGTGTTGTAACTCCCTCCCTGCGGCGCAATGTAAAGGTAAGCCGTCCCAAGCCGCGTGCCGGTCACCGTGACCGTCGGGGCCGCGTAGTTGACGAGGCTCACGGTCGGGAAGGTCGGGGTGAGGGTGATGTTTCTCGTGTTATTGCCGGCAGCCAGGGTGATGGAGGTGGAAAACGCCGAATAGCCCGGCGCTGAGACGGACAGCGTGTAAACCCCGGGGGTGATCAACGAGATAGAGTAGCTGGTGCCGCTGACATACCCGGAATACCCGGGGTTCAGAGAAACGTAGCTGACGGGGAAATTCGCGTCGATGCCCGATATCGTGCCGGTGAGGTTCGCCTTATTGTACTGAAGGCGGGCGACGAACGAGGCGTTCCCGGCGGGCCGCGACGGTAATCGAGGCGAGAAGGTCGGTCGAGCCGGCGGCGGGGTTCAGCAGGTTGTAGTTGCTGCCCGGTTCGATTCGCACGTAATACGTTCCGGGGTTCAGGTAGTAGCTGGAGGTTGATGGAGAGGTGCTGTACCCATAATAGAGTTCGTTTTCGGGATTGTTCTGATTATAAAGATAGTAATATACATATCCCCCGGTGCCGGTAAGGCCGGCAAGACTTACGTCGACCTTCGCCGTCGTGGCGCTTCGGGGCAGCAGGGTGACAAGGGCGACTGTTTTCGTGGCGACCGCATCGACGAGCACGACCGTCGATCCCGTATAGTCTTCGCTGCCGTAGTATTTGCTGAAGGTCAGGGTATGCTGGCCGAAATAGACGTTCTGGAGCGTATATTTGCCTTCCGAATCCGTGTAGGCATAACTTCCGCCTCCAGAGACGTAAATCCCGCTATGCATGTTCGCTCCCTGGATCTGAGCGATGCCGGTCAGCGTTCCCATGGCGGCGATGAGTTCGAGCGTTCCGAGATCGGTGTTCGTTCCGGCGACAGGAGTCACCAGCACCGGCGAATTCTTGAACGTGTAGCTCGAGGCGGAGGCCCGGACGGTGGCCTGAACGGTCGAGGTTTCCGGCTGGGGGGATGCCGGCGTCTGATCGGAAGTCTTGACGTCAGGGGCAACGCGAACGGATCCGCCGGGATAATAGCCGCTCGGGATGACCGGAACCAGGGTATAGGGCGTCGTCTCGACGGGAACGTTCATGATCTTGAACGAGCCGGCGAGGTCGGTGATGCCGATATACGAGGTTCCCTGAAGGAAGACCATCGCCTGGACGGGATTTCCGTTGAAGGTGACCTTGCCGGAGATGCTGCCGGTGGGCTTGAGGGCGAGATCGAGGTTCGAAATGGCGCCGACCACGACCGACTGGGAAACCCTGATCGTCGGGGAGATCGAGGCATCCAGCGTATAGGTGCCGACCGGAACCTGCGCGAACGTGTAGTTGCCGTTCGCGTCAGACGTGGTCTGGTATCCGTTGCCATCTGCCGTCAGGACCGAAAAGTCGGGCTTTGGCTGGCTCAACAGTGACGCACGCCTGGAGAGTTCGCTCTGCTGGTCGGTGACTTTGATCAGGTACACGGCCGCATTTGCGACCGGCTTGCCGAGATAGGTCACTTTGCCGTTCAGATCGGCGAGCGACCCATCCGCGACCGGAGTGACTGGACTGGAACTGCCTCCGCCGCCACCTCCGCCGCCGCAGCCGACGGTGAGAAGGACGCCGAGGAACAGGGCCAGGGACAACAGGGTGACGAATGATTTGCGCATGTTCAGATCTCCCTCAAAAAAATCTATTCGATCGTGACGTTCGGAACGGTCAGGAACTCGAAGCCGTCCTTCGCGACGATCAGCGTGTAGGTGCCGGCAGCGGGGGCTTCGAGGTAGTAATAGCCGTTTGCATCGGTCAGGGTTTCGGCGACCCGGACATCGCCCTGGTAGAGGGCCGCGGCGGCGTTCTGGACGGGCAGGCCCGACTGGGCATCCGTGATGTAGCCCTGAACGCCCGTACCGGTGACGACGAACGAGGGGAGGGTTTCGATGACGAAGTTCTCGAAGACCCAGCGGCCCTCATACAGCGAGAGCTCGAACCTGACGTTGACGGTTGTGGCGGCGACATCCCCGAAGCGGTATCGCGTGTAGACATGGGCGATACCGGATACGGGAAACTCGACACCGATGACGTCGAACGTCCACGAGTTGGTTCGATTGATATCCCGGAACGTGATCGTCTGCGTTGCCGTAGTCTGGGCGAGCAGCGGGTGAGCGCTGCCCGTCCATTCGGCCACGAGACCGCGTACCGCCTCTTCCGGCGCGTTCGGCCTCGTCGTCGTCGAGGGGTCGCCCTTGCCGAGGCAGCCCGTCAGGGCAAGCATGCAGGTCAGAAGCACGGGGAGCAGGAGAAACAGGGTTCTCCGAGAAGGGGAAACATAGTACACGTTGTATCCTCCTAAAAAGGTAGGAAGCATCGAACAGCCTCTCATTCCGGCGCTCGTGGCGATTTCTGCCGGGAACCGAAACGCTGCCGCTCTTTTTCCTGTACGGCAGCAGCGAAAATATATCACATCGATCCGGTGTTTACAATATGTCGACAATGATGATCAGCACGGCCCCCTTGAAACGAAGGCCGCCTGACAAGCGCACGCCAGCGGCCATCGTCGCATTCTCGATGAACATTGACTCGACTTGTACGCCATGATAGTATTCCCACCCGGGGCTGTCTGCGTTCAGCTCCATTTGTTTGTATACGTTTCGGTATATAAAAGGTTCGGAATGGTGCAAACGCAGCGGTTATGAGAGGAAGTCGACAAGAGTGAAACTCTATGAGGAGTCTGGTATGAAGCGTCTGTTGTTCGCCGTTTTCGCTTTCCTGTTAAGTTTCGGTGCCGTCGCGATGGCCCTGGAAGACGCCGGCGTCGTGTTTTCCGACCTGGCGGGCCAGGTCGAAGTTCGGCCCGGCGACGATGAAGAAGCATGGGAGTTCGCGAAGATCGACCGCAAACTCTTCACGGACGACCACATCAAGACAGGCCTCGATTCGAGCGCCATCCTCAGCTTTGCCGACATGTCGACCTTTGTGATGAAGCCGAGCACTGAAATCATTCTCAGCTCTCCCACGAAAAAAGAAAGCAAGATCAAGCTCGCCGCCGGCAACATCTGGGTGAACGTGAAGAAAATGGTCCAGGACGGCACGATGGAAATCGAGATGAGCCAAGCCGTCGCCGGCATCAAGGGAACGAACATCACCTGCGAGAGCAATCCCGATGGAAGCGAAGACAGAATCGCCGTGCTGCGCGGTATCGCTGAAGTACTCATCAGGGAAACCCAGGAGCGTGTGGCGGTCAACGAAGGCGAAGAACTTATCGTAAAGGCCGGCGGCAAAGCCGAAAAGAATACGATCGACGTCGACAAGGAAAAGGAAAAATGGAAAGACCAGCTCGGCAGGCTGGGCGAGTCGATCCAGTTGAACGAGATTCCGGATGTGTTGCGTCAGATCCATCAAAGCGAAGCCGAGAGATTTGCGGCGGTCCAGGATTCATACAAAACGCTTCTTGGGCAGGAATCGGTCACCGCAGAAGCTTCCCAGGCATTCTTCAAGGAAGTCGAGCGATTCATCGGCGCCTTGATGGAAGACGGCATCATTCTCAGCTCGATCCAACTCAAGGTGACGAACGCCCTGGCCACGCCTGACCTCAAAGCGGAGGACCGCGTGAGGCTCGTCAGCTACCAGAAGATGATCGCAGACGTCCGGGCGACGATACAGAGCTACCAGAACGAGGCGTCGAAAATGATGAAGGTTCGGTTCAAGACCGCCGCCGTTTCCCTCGAGGAAGAGCTTTCGCCGATCCGCGACAGCGCCCAGGCCGTCTTCGAAACCGTCGATTCGATTATGCGCGAGCTCGAGGGAAATCCCGTCCAGGGTCAGGACTGGTTCCGCGCCTCGATCGACACCTGCACCGACGCCCTTGCGCAGCTTGCTCCTCTCGCCGAAAACGTTTCGACGCTTCTCGAGAAGAGCCCGACCGACGCCGGCGCTCAGTCGCTTTTGAAGCTGATCGCCGCATACCAGTCCAAGATCGGCACGATGCTTCGGAATCTTGCCGTCGTTCCCGTCGACCCCTCGACGTTGACCGAAATGCAGCAGCTGGAAGACCTTGTCAGCGCGTCCATCTTCGCTCTCCAGCAAAAAATCAACGCCTATAACAGCATCTCGGGAACGTCGATCGACGTTCAAAAACGCCAGTTGGAAGAGTCCCTGCGCATCTTGAACGAGTTCTCGATCGCCCGCCGCAAATACATCAGCGCCCAGCGCATGTACGATTCCACGATGCGCGCGGCTTCCGGTCAGAAATACCGCACCACCGAACAGGAAGAGCTGGCCGAGATGTTCACGAGGATTTCCGACTCGTTCAGCCAGCTCGGCGTGGTGGCTGATGTTCTGCAGACCGAGCTGAACGATCTCGAGAACCAGCTCAACACCATCCTGAACCGATGAGCGCACAACAAGGGAGAAAGCATACTATGCGAAACAGAATCACCGGCGTGCTGATGATCGCTGCGTTCATTCTCGTGAGTGCTCAGGCGTTCGCCCTGTCCGTCGCCAGTTCGAAGGCTCTCGACGCCTTCAGGAGATACGAGCCCGATTTCGTGAGTGCTCTCCAGCGACTCCAGGAAATGGACCGCAAGGCGACGAACCTGAAGCTCGATGTAAAGAGCGACGCCTTCGCCGCGATCAAGGACGAGGCGGACGAGAAGATGGAGTTCGTCCAGAAGCGATATGACCTCCTCGAAGATCTCTTCAAGTCCGTTTCCGGCGATTATCCCGCCGACCGGGCCAACCTGCTCGACGGGTTCCAGCGGATCGACGATCTGTACCGCAAAGTTCGCGACTTTCACATGAGCCGGTTCCAGGAACGCACGGCGGCCCCTGCGGTCGACACCGGCAAGACGGAATACGAAGCCGACGTCGCTCCCGCCTCGAAAAGCACTGAGCCGACCGGCGAACCCGCCCCGGCCGCAAAGGCGACGGAGCCGGCGAAATCCGAACCCGCCGAGAAGAAAGCTGCATCCGAGCCCGAGAAGGTCCGGGTCACCGGAACGCTGAAACTCGAAGCGCGAAACCGCAACGAACGCTATACCGACGCCGACACCGCGCTTCCGAACAACCTGTCCCAGGCGAAGCTGTCGCTCATGTACGAGCGGGATGCGAGGAACAAGCTGGCCCTCGACGAGAAGATGCTCCAGCGGCGCCGCAACGAGCTGGTCAAGGAGAACATCCTTGCTCTTTCCTGGCTGCATCAGCATTCGAAGAACACATCGTTCACCCTGAAGGACACCCTGCACCACGTCTGGTATCCGGACGCCGACCTCAAGAGCTACCGCGACAACCTGGCCGAGGCGTTCTGGAACAGCAAGCAGGGAAAGTATGAATACCTGATGAATCTCGGCGTCGACGGCCGCGTGTATCCGAGATACAGCCGATCCGACTTCACGCAGCTGAATTACAACTCGCAGACGACCTACTTCGTCCCGAACGGCACCCTCTTCTTCGAGGGGACCCACAACTGGCGCAGCTACAAGAACTCGCCGAACCTCGACTACATCAACCACACGTATTACGGCGAGTTCAGCCGGTCCTACGAAGGCAACAAGAGCGACATCTCGGTGTCGAACACCTACGATGCCCGCCACTATGGAAATGAGGCGGTCAACCTGTTCCGATCCACATACTGGGACAACTACTTCCGCTTCCGCTACGACATTCCGGTCAGCAAGACCTTCAGCTGGACCTTCGAGGACGAGTGGCAGAAACGCCTGTATCCCAGCGACGGTCCCCGCGGGTATGCCCAACTGAAATTGCATACCACGGCAAATATAACCATTGACAAGGAAACCAAGGGGCGCCTCGGCCACCTGTACACGGCAAACATCGAGAACACCCGCAACAAGACCCACAAGAACCATGAGTTCTCGGGCATGTGGGAGCGCAAGTATTCGAAGAACTTCAAACTGCGCCTCGAGGACATCTTCCACCGGCGCAACGGGCTGACCGACAACACGATGGATTTTCGCGAGAACGAGTTCATCGCCAAGGCGGTCTGGAAACTGCCCAGCAAGATTGAGCTGACCTGGCGGAACGAACTGCTCAAGCGCGTGTATGAGGCCGCGACCTACCCCGACTTCAAGTTCATCGCGACCGTGCTCAGCGCGGCCTATGCGAAACCCAAAAAATACGACTGGCTCCTCGAGGCGGGATACAAGAAGTTCTCGCACGAGCGCGCCGCCGCCGCCGGCTGGAACGATGCCGCCCACCCGTTATTGCTCGCGAAGGTCAACTTCGTGCTTCGCGATGATCTGAAACTCCAGCTGTCCGCCTCGACCGAGAAGACGTTCTACCGGTCGTTCGACACCCTCGCCCAGGAACTGCTCTGGGACTTCACCAAGCCCGTCACGATCACGGACTTCTACGGCAGTCTCGTCTACGATTTCTGATCGGGTGATCGCGACTCTCCGCAGAAAACCCCTTCCGGCAACGGGAGGGGTTTTTTCAAGGCCGCAACGGGAGGAACACCGTGGTTGAATTCGATGATGTCATCTCTTCGCCGCCGCCGCCCCCGCCCCCGCCCCCGCCGTCGCGCGGACAGAGGACCGGACGCATGCCCGCCGTGGCGGCCGGGTCCTGGGGTTCGGGCGTCAGCGGGCGCATCATGCCCCCTCCGCCGCCTCCTGCTTCCGGCGGAGGATTTGCCGGCGTCAGCAGGTCGGGCTCGACGATCACCAGCGCGGATCTGCTTGCGAGCGGCCTGGAAACTGCCGGCCCGGGGCGGCTGAAAGTGGACCTGACCACTCCTCTCGAGAAGCTGTTTCTAACGATCTTTGTTCTCGCCTGCGTTTTGTCGGGGATTCTCCTGATGACCGCCGTCCTCGAAGACAAATCGGCGCTGCCGATCTTCTTTAGTTCGCTGATTCCCCTGGGAATCGCCTTCTGGCTGTACTGGTGGACGGACAACTACTACGTCGTCGACCTGCGGAACAAGATGTTCCTTTTCCATTTTCACTTCGGTCCGATCGATTTCGACTGGTCAGTCGCGCCTTTCAGCAAGATCGTCGCCTGCACGACGACGAGCGTTCACAAGACGTCCAAACAGGGAAAGCACGGCCCCACGCGGCATTGGTGGGAGTATGCGACGGTCGTGGTGCTGGATTCGGGAAAAATCATTCCGGTTTCTGATTTTTCCCGGGAGAGTCTGCATGCCGCGAATCTGCTGGCTGAAAAACTCGCGCGGGTGTTCCAGACGAAGCACGTATTCGGCCGGTCGCAATGTATTCCCGTCGTCAAGCGGGATTCGCGGGGCAACATTGTCGTCACCCAGGAGGAACCGAGCCAGTTATGGCTACTCGTGGTGGTTCTCGTCATTTTCGGATTCGTTCTCATCGCGCATCTGGCCGACAAGGTGAGATAGGAATTCCTGCCATGACATAAGCGAGTTTCCCGTTCCCGTTCGCCCTGACCTTGTCGAAGGGCGAGAACACGTGTGCTTCGACAGGCTCAGCACGAACGGACTCAAGGGTGCGAATACACTGCCGTGTTCCTCATGAGACGAGGAGAAATTCATCGAATCAGGCGCAAAGCAAACCCGCGCCGCTCGAACCGTTCGGGTTCGGCGGCGCGGGCCTCGTATATCAGGGCCGGATCAGGCCCTCAGTGGATGCAGTCGGATTTCGGGCCGTTGGGAAAGGACACTTCGGTCAGGATCTCCTGGATGATCTGGAGCGCGCCGGGGGTCACTTTTTTCCGGGTGGCCGTTTCGAAGTTCGTCACGAACAGGTCGAGATTCGTCAGGATGTAGTAGGCCTCGTCTTTGGTCAGTTTCACCGTTCCTGCCTCCTTAGACAATCATCGGGGTTTTCTTCCCTCTACGTTGAATATCGGCATCTTTCTCCGAAAAATTGAGAGGAAAGAACGAAATGTGGTAAGATGCCTGCCATGAACAGCTCCGAGACCCGTTTCTTCATCGGTTCCGTCGAACAGGCCGCCGCCGGCGGTTACGATCCGTTGTCACCGGCCATATCGGTCAGCCGCAACGGCACCCTGGCCAAGTGGCGCGGGAAGATTCACTTCATGGACCTTCGCGTGAACGATCCGGGGCTGAAAACGTATCGGACGATCTTCGTGAACGTCCTTCAGAAGGCGCTCAGCCTTGGTATCGAGGTGGTCCTGACGCTTCCCGAGGTCATTCCGACGGTCCACGAACCGCCGCCCGAGCCGCCCGTCGAGCGTGCGTCGCGCGGGAAACAGCCGCCGCCCCCGAAAAAGCCGGCAACCCCGCTTCCCGTCGTGACGTTCAAGGACTGCTTCCTGGCCGTTCCCCGGACGGTTTCCGAGCCCGAGCGGTATCACGCGCTGACGGTAGAGGAGTGCCTTCCGATCATCGAACTGGCGAAGGAATTCGGGGTGAAGAACGTGATCGTGCCGACGTCGCGGCCGGGGCTGTTTCTCGATCCCGCGGCCGGGGAGGAGTTCCGGGCCAAGTTGAAAATCCTCGCCGCCGCGGCGAAGCAGTTCGACATCACCCTGCACGTGCGCACCGGCGGCCTCTCCTTCGACCTGTTCCGGCGCATCAACCGCGAATCCGACTGCATGCTGGCTCTCGACGCCGGCTGGACACACCTCGAGAGAAACGATCTGGTCGCCGTTTACGAGGAGTTCAGAGAAAAAATCAGCATCATCCTGCTGCACCAGGTGCAGCCAGGAATCGACAAGTGGGGCGCCTGGAAAGACTCGATGGAACTGGCCTGGCGGGAGTATCAGAAGCGATCGGCCGAGTGGCGGGCCTATCCCGTGGAGGGTGACTCCCAGGAGCGCCAGACGCTCGAAGGGCTCGCCTACGACGCCTACCGCGCCTATCAGAAGACGACCGGTAACGAGCTCGCTTACCAAGGCATTTTCCAGGGGGGCGACATCAATTACGTTCCGTTTCTCAAGACGATTCGCAAAGACCTCGAGGCCGGACGGGAGTTGTATCTGCTTCTCGAGACGGTTCCGAACATGAAAAACGTCGAGTTTCTCGCCAGATATCTGCTCTCGGATTCGATGGCGAAGCCCTTCTGATTGGGGCGCCCGAAGAGAATGCCGAAGGGAAAACGTCTCGCGCTCGCGGTGGCTTTCGCCTGTCTCTGGGCGTCCGGCCCGGCTCCCCTTCGCGCCGCGTCCCCGGGAAATCTGCCGCCGAAGCCGCTCACGGCCCCTTATGAACTGGCCGCCCTCTTGACCCGCGGCGAGGAGTTGTTTCAGAACAACAATTTTCGTGAAGCCGTCATCTTCTACTACGAAGCGCTGACCATGGTTACGGACCCGGCGATGAAGGCGAAACTGCACTTCCGGATCGGCGAATGTCTCGAAGGGGTGAGGCGGTTTGAGTTCGCGACGTATCACTACAAACTCGCGATCAATAGCGGTCGTCTTACCGAAGTTCTCGTCAGCCGGGCGGCGATGAAACTCAAGCATCTCCCGAAGATGGCACAGCACGAGGAAGCGCTGAGGTTGTTCAACAAGGCCATGGCGGCATACCGCCAGCGCGACGTGCGGGGTTGCATCGACGATTATCTGAAGAGCCTCCAGCTTGAGCCCTCGCTCATGGCGCAGGACAACTCGAACCTGCTCGATGACGCGATCCAGTATCTGACCTACGTTTCAGAAAGCAAGGAAAAGGAGCCCGAGCGGCTTCTGAAGCTGGCCACGCTGATGGAACTCAGAGGCGACACCGAAAAGGCCATCGAGACGCTGAAGCAGATCCTTATCATCTATCCGAGCTCGTCGGTGGCCGGCGAGGCCGAAGAAAAGGTCGCGTTTTACACCCAGAAGCGCAGTTCCTATCTCGAGGTCCGGCGTCCGAAGGATGCCGTCTCGGAAGTCCGGGAACGGGCAAATCCGGTCCTTCATCAGACGAGACTCGATTTCGCCGATCCCGGCGCCGTTTCAAAAGATCTGACGGAATGTGCCTACACGTTCAAGGCGGCGAACGAGTCGGCGAACATCCCCGAACACAGGTTCGAAGTTTTCACCGTCATTCTCGGAAAAGGGGAAAACCAGAGGGAGTTCTCCTATCGATCCGACGAGGGAATTACCGAGCGAAAATTGACGCACGAAGACGGGGATGTCGTGTACACGGTTGAATTCACGGAAGTGAATCTCACGACCGCCTACATCCAGGATATTTACGGGGAAGGCGTGCGTTCGACGCAGTTGTTCAGCGGCATCAAGCTCAATCTGACCGTCACGCGCAAGTAAGTTCGGAAAAGGGGGCGCCTGCGGAATGCTGTTTCAGATGCTCGGGTTCGCGTTCGGGCTGGTGATGGCCGTTCATTATTACGTGCTGTTGGTTTTTCTTCCTGCCCTCATCGATGCGTTTCTCGGCGACGAATAACCGGCAGGCGCCGGAAGGTACGGCTTCATCGTCGGAGGGTGTTGACCCCGTTTTCGCCCTGCGCTAAGATTGTACACACTTCCAGGTTCTGTGCTGGTATGAATTTTGCTCTTTCCACTTGGCAAATCACTCATGAGGATACGAGGAGGCGGCCATGGCACGCGGACAGGATGCGCGCGACCTGAAGAAAATGTCGCGTGAGGAGCTGTACAAGCTTGCTCAAAAATTCAACATCAAGGGGCGCTCTGCGCTGACGAAAGATCAATTGATTGAGCAGTTGACGCCGCTCCTGGCATCCGATGACCCTCCCCAGCCAGCGGTTGCGACGAAACCGGCCGCGATGAAAAGCGCCGCTCCCGAGGGCACTTCCGAAAAACCCGCGACGAAAAAGCGCGCTTCCAGAAAGACCGCCGTCGAAGAGCCTGAGATCCCTGCCCGGCGCACGCCGGTCCCGGGAAAACAGAGCGTGGCGGCCCTTGAACCGAACGCTCAGACGTCCGACAAGCGGGCCATCCCTGGGTATGAAGAGCAGACTCGCGCCAAGCAGGTCGTCAACCGCCCGATTCCCGATACGGCGCGCCCCGGCGAAGAGCGCCTCACCGGCGAACTGCCTCTCGGCTACGGCGACACCCGCATCGTGCTCCAGGTGCGCGACCCGCACTGGGCGCACGCCTACTGGGACGTCGCGGACCGCACCCGCCAGCAGCTGCGGAACGCCATCGGCGGCGAGGCCTACGACCGGTCGCTGTTCGTGCTTCGCGTCTACGACGTGACGGATATCGTCTTCGACGGGCTGAACGCGCACAGTTACTACGACATTCATATTTTCGAAGGCGCCAACAACTGGTATCTCAATCTCGGCCGTCCCGACTGCTCCTTCCTCGTCGATCTCGGCCTCATCACACCGTCGGGAGAGTTCGTCCTGATCGCGCGCAGCAACTCGATCCGGACCCCGCGCGACACCTACAGCGAGACGATCGACGACAAGTGGATGGTGCTCGACGAGGAGTTCCGCGAGATCTATCGCGCATCCGGCGGTTTCAACGTCGGCGCGAGCAGCGGCGAGCTTCGCCATGCGCTGACCCAGCGGCTTTCCGAGCAACTGAGTTCGGGCGCGCTGAGTTCGGCGGCCTTGAGTTCGGCAGCGCTGAGCTCCGAATCTCTCTCTTCTCCCGGCGTCGGCCGCGGCGCCCCGCAGAAGGGAAAAGATTTCTGGCTCGTCGTGAATACCGAACTGATCGTATACGGCGCGACCGAGCCCGATGCGACCCTGACGGTCCAGGGGCACCACGTGAAACTGCGGCCGGACGGCACGTTCACGCTGCGGTTCGCCCTCCCGGACGGACATCAGAATATCCCGGTCCGCGCCGTGAATGCCGACGGCGACATGGAGCGGACGATCACGCCGGTCGTCGAGAAAACGACGCGCTGATGCGCGTCCCGTAGGCGCCCTCCGGGGCGGAAAGGCCTGTACGTCATGAGCAACGGCTATCTTTGTCTGGTTTTGCACGCGCATCTTCCGTATGTCCGGCATCCCGAGCATGCGGACATGATGGAGGAGCGGTGGCTGTTCGAAGCCATCACCGAGACCTACATCCCGTTGATCGAGTGTTACCAGAAGCTCGTCGACGACGGCGTCGATTTCCGCATCACGATGTCGCTGACGCCTCCGCTGATGGGCATGCTCACCGATTCCCTCCTGCAGGAGCGGTATATCAAGCATCTCGAGCTGCTGATCGAGCTTTCCGAGAAGGAAGTCGACCGCACGCGCTGGATGCCGGAGTTTCACGACACGGCGCTGATGTACCGCGAGCGGCTGACGCGGGCGCGGCGGCTGTTCTGCGACGAGTATCAGTGCAATCTGGTGCGGGCGTTCCGCAAGTTCCAGGACCTGGGAAATCTCGAGATCATCACCTGCTGCGCCACGCATGGGTATCTCCCGCTGATGGAGCTGTACCGGCCGGCGGTGCGCGCCCAGATCGAGCTGGCGGCGAACGATTACGAGCGCCATCTCGGCCGCAGGCCGCGGGGCATCTGGCTGGCCGAGTGCGCGTTCAACCCCGGTGACGACAAGGTGCTCGCCGATCACGGCATCCGGTTCTTCTTCACCGACGCGCACGGCGTTCTCCACGCGCATCCGAGGCCCCGCTACGGCGTGTTCGCGCCGTTGTTCACGCCTTCGGGCGTGGCCGCGTTTGGCCGCGATCTCGAGAGCAGCAAGCAGGTCTGGTCTGCGGAAGAGGGCTACCCGGGCGATTTCGACTACCGCGAGTTCTACCGCGACATCGGGTTTGATCTCGACCTCGATTATATTCGTCCCTATATTCACGAGTCCGGCATTCGGTTGAACACGGGCATCAAGTATCACCGCATCACGACCAGAGGCGGCGGTCACAAGGAACCCTACAACCGCCGCGTCGCGCTGGCGAAGGCCGAAATGCACGCCGGCCACTTCATGTGGTGCCGCGAGCGCCAGGTCGAGTATCTGAACACGCTCATGGATCGTCCGCCGATCATCGTCTCGCCGTACGACGCCGAACTGTTCGGCCACTGGTGGTACGAAGGGCCTGATTTCATCCATTATCTGTTGCGCAAGGTCGCATGCGACAGCCGGAAGCTGCAGCTGATCACGCCGTCCGAATACCTGTCGGCGCACCCGAAGAATCAGGTGGCCATGCCCTCGATGTCGTCGTGGGGCCACAAGGGATACCATGAGGTCTGGCTCGAGGGAAACAACGACTGGGTCTACCGGCACCTGCACAAGGCCGCCGAACGCATGATCGAACTGGCCGACCGGTACCCGCACGCCGAGGGGACGAAACGGCGCGCCCTCAACCAGGCCGCGCGCGAGCTCCTGCTGGCGCAGGCCTCCGACTGGGCGTTCATCATGAAGACCGGCACGACGGTTCCCTACGCGGTCAAGCGCACGAAGGACCACTGCGTTCGGTTCACCCGCCTGTATCACGACATCAGCGCCGACGCCGTCGACGAGAACTGGCTGTCGGAAGTCGAGTCGCGTGATAATATATTTCCACAGATAGATTACAGGCTCTATGCGACGTCCAGGTGACGTTCTGACGCATGGCTGAGTCGAACGGTTCGCTCGGCGGCGAACGAAGCTGGTTCTGGGGCGGGTTCGCCGACCGGAACGCCGGGCTCATCTTCGCTCTGTGCGCCATTTTCCTCGCCGTCCTGCTGTTCGGCAGCAAGTCGCTGGAGGGAGTCGAGGAGTATCTCCACGCACTCTATTTCCAGGTCGGGTACGAGCCGGAAGTGACGAGGGGCGATATCCTCATCATCAAGAAGGATGAGCATACGTCCGAACTGCTCGAGCGGAACCCGGACCGCGGGGATTTCGCCTCGATCCTGCGGACCTTGACGCAGCCGCATTTCGTCAAATATTCTTCGGGGGGGCGACCGGCCTATTACGGCGGAATCGAGCTGAAGTTCGGCCGTTTCGAGATGAAAAGCTGCCCGGTCGTCAGTTCGCTCAACGAGTGGGATCGCGCGATCCTCGCGAACCGGGCGAAGGAGACCGGCGGAAAAGCCCCCGAACGGCCGTCGATTACCTCGTTTTTCGGCTTTTCCGAACGTCTCTGGACTCCGAAGGGAACCAGCGTCCTGAAGGTGTTCGAACTGCCCGACGCGTATCCGCCCAAAGACGTCGAAAAGATCGACGATGCGGTGCTCGAAAAGTGGGAGGCGTTTTTCCTCGGCCTCTTCCAGGGATATGTAACGATCGATATACGAGCTGCGCCCGACAGCGAGACGGCGTTCTCGATCACGGCGCTGTTCAACCGGCCGGGCCTGCCGCCCGGCAGATGGGTGACGCCGGCCTCCGTCGTCGCCTGGGACTTCGTGCTCCAGGGAAAGAAACTCGAAGATGCCGAACATGACAGGGAATTGATACGGGCGATCGCATCGGCCAGCGTGCCGATCGTTCTCGCCGCCCAGGTCAACGAATCGGTCGTGAGCGAAAAGACCGTCGTCGCGGACGGCCCCGATGCCGGACGGGTTATCTACAATACGGCGAAGCGGATATCCCTGGTCATGCCGGAAAAGGAATTTGTCACCGGTCTTGCGGATCTCGCGTTCATCAATGTCGGCGTCACCGGCAAGGGGAACGTGAACCGGTTGCCCCTGTTCATCGAACCCCCTGGGAACAACCGTCTGGAGCCGTCGTTCTGCCTCCGAACCTCCGCCAGCGCTCTCGACAGGCGCGCCGGCCTCGATTCCACCGCTTCCGACTCGTATGTTGCCTCCATGAAACGCGAGCTCGAGCGGATAACCCCGCTCTGGCAGAAAGGCGCGTATCAGGGTGGCTTCCGCCTCAGGGATATCGACATCCCCTGCGATAACAGGGGCCTGTTCACGATCAAATATGTGGGATCGGTCCAGAGGATCGGCAACCATCCCCCGGTGTTCCCGGCTGTCTCGTTTTACGAGTGTTTCGATGCCGATCACCTGATGGAATGCGCTTCTGCCGCGACAGACCCGAAAAACGCGGAGAAACTCGACCCGGCGAAGGCGCACATGAACACGCTCATCCGGCGCGATTTCGGAAACCGGATCTGCATGGCGGGGCCGTTCGAGGCGACGGATTTCGACTTCTACTCGACGCCGCTGAGCGTGAAGACGCCCTTCAACAAGTTGAAAGAGCAGTTGTTCGGCATCGAGATCCACGCGAATGCCGTCCAGAATATCGTCGACAGGAATTTTCTGCGCGCTCCGGATATGCACGTCACGTTCGGGCTTCTCATCCTGGGAACCCTGACGTTGGGCTTCCTGCTGGACCGCTCCGGTCCGGGAGCCGGGGTCGTCCTGCTGCTCATGGGAACGGGCGGCGTGAGCTGGCTGGCCTACCATTCCTACCACGCGTGGGGCCGGCTGATGGTCATTTCGCCGTGTCTGGTCAGCTTCCCGATCACCTGGGCGGCCACGGTTCTGACGAACTATTTCCGCCAGCGGGCGAAGGCGAACACGACGAAGGCGATGTTCTCCCGGTTCGTTTCGAAAGATGTCGTGCAATATATGCTCGAACACCCCGACCTGGTCAGGCCTGGCGGGCAGAAGGTCGAGATGACGGTGTTCTTCTCCGACGTCGCCGGGTTCACCTCGATTTCCGAAGCTCTGACGCCTGAAGAACTGGTCGTGTTGCTCAACGAGTATCTCGGAACCATGACGGACATCCTGTTCAAATACGGCGGAACGCTCGACAAGTTCATCGGCGATGCGGTCATGGCGTTCTGGAACTTCCCGAAAAGCCAGCCCGATCACGCGGTGAGAGCCTGCCTGTGCGCGCTCGAAATGCAGGCGACGATCACCGAACTCCAGAAGGGGTGGGCCAAGCGCGGGCTCCCGAAGGTCGCGGCCCGGGCCGGTATGAACACGGCGCACGTGGTCGTCGGCTACATGGGCTCGATCAAGGCCCAGATGAACTTCACCTGCATGGGCGACGGCGTCAACCTCGCTTCCCGCCTTGAGGGCGCGAACAAGGAATACGGCACGATGATGATGATCTCCGACGCGACCTACCAGCAGGCGAAAGAGCGCGTGACGGCGCGGTTCCTCGACTTTCTGGCCGTGAAAGGGAAGAAGGAGCCCGTCAAGGTGCATGAACTCGTTTGCGAGAAGGGCAAGGAACCCCCGGGCTGGAGCGAACTCGCGGAACTGTACGATACCGGTATCAAGCTGCATCTCGACCGGAAATGGGACGAGGCGATCGCCAAATTCGAAGAGGTGCTTGCCCGGTGGCCCGATGACGGTCCGAGCAAGACCTACATCGGCCGCTGCCAGGAATACAAGATCAACCCGCCGCCGGAAAACTGGGACGGCAGTTATCACCTGACGCACAAATAATCGCCGCGCTTCTCGCCAATTCGTGCCGGATGTGGTAAATACTGTGCATGGAATCATACAACGTCGAGCCTCTTCTCAGTGAGGCTCTGATCATCGAAGACACCGACACGCTTTCCCGATTTCTCGACAGCGTCGCCGATACCGACGTGGTTGCCGTCGATACCGAGTCGGCCGGGTTTTACAAATACCGTGCGATCGTGAACCTCGTCCAGGTTTCCACGCGCACGCGCGCCGCGCTGATCGATCCGCAGGCGTTCGCCGATTTTTCCCCCCTGGCCCGGTTCGCGAAGGAGCGGGACTGCGAATGGCTGTTCCACGGCGGCGATTACGACGCCGCGATTCTCGCCCGCGAGCTCAACGTGCATGTTCGGAAGATTTTCGACACGCGCATCGCGGCCGAGATGATCGGCTCGAACGAGCTCGGTCTGAGCGCTCTGGCCGAACGCTATCTCGGTTTTCCCCTCGACAAGAAACTGCAGCGGTGCGACTGGTCGCGCCGGCCGCTGACGCCGGGTATGATCAAATACGGGTTGCTCGACGCGATCTGCCTTGTTCCGATCCGCGACGCTATGTATGCCGAGCTCGAACGGCTTGGCCGGCTCGATTGGGCCCGGGAGGAGTTCGAGGTTCTCACCGAGCGGTTCGTCAACTCTCCGCGCCTGCCGATGCACGATAATCCATACGCGTATCTGATCAAGGGGTCCGCCCGCATGCCGATCAGACAGATAGCGATCCTGAAGGAAGTCTGGACGCTGCGCGAGCGGATCGCCGAAAAGATCGACCGCGCCCCCTTCATGGTGATCGGAAATCAGGCGCTGCTCGATATCGCGCGCCAGGCGCCGCGCAGTCTCGCGGGGCTTTCGGTCATCAAGCAGATCGGCCGCGACTTCATCGCCCGCTACGGCCGCGATGTGCAGGAAGCGGTCAAGCGCGGCCTGGAAGCCCCCACCGAGGGCCTGTTGCCGCCGTCTCGCCCGCGCCACGAACAGAACTTTTTCACCTCCTGGGAAGGCGATCTCGTCAGAGCCCTGCGCGACCGGCGCAACGCCGTCGCGGCCCGACTCGGGATGCCGCCGGCTTTGCTGACCGATCCCGAAGTCCTTGGGGTGCTGGCAAAAGAGCGACCGACCGAGATTGCCGGGATGAAAAAAATCCCCGGATTCAGAAACTGGCAGGTCGAGCTTCTGTTTGATGAATATCTTCCGATATTGAATCGCGAGCCGCCGGCGGGGCCCGTCGGCCGGAGGCGGCGCAGGCGCAGAAAGCCGGCCCCGGCTTCCGGTGGCGGCGAGTGATTTCCACCGCCGTCAGCCTGTTTCTGGGAAGCGTCGCCGTTCTGGCGCTGCCCAGGCTGGTTCCGGGGATCAAGATCCGGGACTACGGCTCGGCGCTGAGGCTCGTGATCGCAATGGCCCTGATCGGGACCTTCGTGAACCTGGTTCTCGGGTTTTTCACGCTCGGCCTCTGGCGGGTGTTCCAGGCGCTGTCGCTGGGCGCGCTCTCCCTGCTGGTAAACACGTTCGCGCTTGATTTCGCCTCGGACATCGTCGGGGGCGTCGAAGTTGACAGCTTTTCCAGCGCATTCCGGGGCGGCCTCGTGGTGACGATCTGGACGTATTTCCTGTGGATCCTGATCCCGGCCTGAGCGCTGCGGACCACCCGCAGAAGGCGGTAAGCGGAACGCCGGCCCCCGGTTGGGTGGGTGCTCGTTCTTCGCTCCTTGCGGCATGGGTGCCCGAGATCGTTTTTCTGAGCATCTGCGCCTGGCTGTTTGTCGCCGACCTGAATGCGAACGGACGGCCGTGGGGCTTCCCCCTCGACGACGCCTGGATACACATGACCTTCGGCCGGAACCTCGCCCAGGGCGCCGGCTTCGGCGTCAACCCCGGGGAGCCGTGCGGGGCCTCGACGAGCGTTCTCTGGTCGCTCTGGCTGGCCGCTCTGCACCTGCTGCCCGCGCGATTCGGCCTGGCCGGGGTGATCGCCTGCGTCAAGGCGAGCGGCGTTTTTCTCGGACTGGCCGCCATCGCCGGCACGAGGCGGTTCCTGCGCGCGGCGGGGCTTTCTCCTCGGGAAACGCTCGCCGGGCTGTTGCTGACGCTCGCCGCGTATCCGCTTTCATGGGCTGCCCTCTCGGGAATGGAAGTGCCGCTTACCTGTGCGCTGTGCGCCTGGGCGGCCGCATATCAGGCCGAAGCCGCGAACGGGGCGAATTCCGGCCGCGCCCGCCGGATTGCCGCCGTCCTCTGGGCGCTTGCGACCATCGCCAGGCCTGAAAATGCCGTCTTTCTTGCCGCGGCCGTCCTCCTCATGAGCCGGCATGAGGAGCAGGGACGGCTTTCAGGTATGGTTCGACTCGCCGGATGGGTTCTTCCGATAGTGACCTTATATATATTATCAATGATATATATCAGCGGGAAACCGTGGCCGTCGACCCTCGAGGCGAAGATGACCGCCGGTGCGCTTCCGGCGATGGCAAGAACCGGCGACTGGTCCGGGATTCCAGCCGCGACCTTTGCGGGATGCGCGAAGGCGCTGGGCGAATCGCTGGCCTTCCTGCTCGGCGAAAACGTCGTCGCGCTCGTCGCTTGCCTCCTGGCGCCGTCGTTCTGGTTCATATCGAGAAAGGAGCGCCTCGAGCGTGGAAGCGTCGAGACGGCCTGGTTTGCCTGGGCGAGCCTCCCCGTGCAGGCCGTGCTCGTCGCGTTGATCGCCGCACCCGAATCGTATTCCGCCTTTCATGGACGGTATCTGGCGCACACGGTATGGCTTGCGGTTCCTGCCGCGACGGTGTTCGCTTCCGCCGCCCGGCGCCTCCTCGACAGGCCGCGCCTGATCCGGGCGGTCGCGCTCGTGGGTCTGCTCGCGGCGGCGGACAGGCAGATCGATCTCGCTGATGCGTATGCCCGCGAAACCTCGAATATCACCAACCTGCAGGTGCGTATCGCGCGCTGGTTTGGAGAACGCCTGCCGAAGGGTGGGGCGGTCGCGATCAACGACGTCGGCGCGATGGGCTATTTTTCCGGCCGCCGCCTGATCGATCTTGAGGGACTGATTACTCCGCAGGCCATTCCCTCGAACCGAGCCGGCCGGATCGATGCCTTTCTCGAAGACGTGAAGCCCGAATATCTCCTGATTTTCCCCTACTGGTATCCCGAGGTCGTCGCCCGCCTAGGCTTTTTCAAACCGCTCATGCGGTTCACCATCGAGCGAAACGTCACCGGGGGAGGGGAGGAAATGGTTCTTTTCTCCATGCCCTGGACTTCTGAGCGAACAAGCTCCTTGCCGCCCCTTCCCGAACCGGGTTTGCCGGTCGCGGTACCCCCTGCCGGCGGCAGAAAGTGATATCTGCAGAGAAATCATCGCTGTTGCGTTCTCGGGCTATTCCCTTCCGTTTGAGGACGGGAACGCCGATACTTGTTCCGAGAAGAAAAACGGTGAATTTGCCGTACCCTGAAATTATGGGTATACTCAAAGAATCTGGTCATCGTTTTCAGATCATATTTTATCAAGGAGGAATCTCGTGAAGCGTTTCTTTGGTTCTTTCCTGGCAGCGGCGCTCTGTTTTGCGTCGGCCGGCGGTGCGTTCGCGGCTCCCGGCATCAACATCAAGGCCGTCAAGGGCTTCAACACCGAAGTCGAGGTCGATGTTCCCGAGGTTGCGATCGACGCCTGTGAGGCGGCGGGCCAGAAAGCCCTTTCGATCACGATTCCGAACGGCTCGATCTCTCTCGACAAGGCCTGCCCCCAGCTTCCCAGGCTGACGGCGATGGTCATGGTCGATCCTTTCAAAAACCCGGTTTTTCGCGTGAAGCCCGTCCAGTCCGAGATCATCGACCTCGATGCGCGCGTCGTGCCCAGCAAGGGCAACATCACCCGCAATGTCGATCCGAACACCGTTCCGTTCGAATACGGCGATGTCTACGGCCAGGATCGCTGGTATCCCGCCGATAACGAACTCGTCGCTCTCAGCGAGCCCTTCATCATGCGCGATATCCGCGGCGTTCGCCTGCTCGTGAACCCGGTACAATACAATCCGGTTCAGAACAAACTCCGCGTGCATCGCCGCATGAATATCTCGATCGTCGGCGGCGCCGCCTCCACCAACGCGCTCCGCTCCGCCCAGCGCATCAGCAGTTACTACGAGCCGATCTATCGCAGCGTGTTCGCGAACTTCGACAAGGCCGCCACCCGGCTGCCCCGCCTCGAGGAAAACGGCCGCCTGCTGATCATCACCGCCGACGCCTTCGCCGACGCGATGGGCCCGTTCGTCGCCTGGAAGAAGAAGTGCGGTCTCGATGTCGCTCTCGTGAAGATGAGCAGCGTCGGCAATACCGCCGTCGATATCAAGAACTATATTCAGGCTGACTACAACAAGGGCGGCCTGACCCACATCATGCTGGTCGGCGATGCCGCCCAGGTTCCCACCCTCAAGGGCGTGAGGGAAAACGCGGACTCCGATCCGTGCTACACCAAGCTCGCCGGCGACGATCACGTGCCGGACTGCATCATCAGCCGCCTCTCTGCGACCACCCCGGAAGCCGTTGCCTACCAGGTCGCCAAGTTCGTGAACTATGAGCAGTTCCCCTCCACCGGCGCCGAAGCAGCCTGGTACGGCAAGGGAATGGGCATCGCCAGCAACGAAGGCAATCCGACCGATTTCGTCCGCGCCGGCTGGATCCGCGATGCGCTGCTCAAGGGCCAGTTCTCCTCGGTTGACGAAGTCTACGCCCCGAAGGCCACGAAGGCCATGGTGTTCTCCGGCATGGCCGAGGGACGCAGCCTGATCAACTACATCGGCCACGGCAGCAACACCACCTGGGTCACCACCGGTTTCGGCGTCTCCGACTGCTCTCAGCTGAAGAACGGCTGGAAGACGCCCATCATCTGGGACGTCGCCTGCGTGAACGGCAACTTCGTCAACATGGAATGCTTCGCCGAGGCCTTCATGAAAGCCGGCAGCATCGAGGACCCGAAGGGCGCCGTCGCGATCTTCGCCGCCAGCACCAACATGGAATGGGTTCCTCCCTGCGACGTGCAGAAGGAAATCAACAACAACTACACCGTGAACGAACTCTACAAGACCGTCGGCGGTCTCGCCTTCAACGGCATCATGAAGGGGCTCGAGATCTACGGAACCGATCCGAAGAAAAGCGGCGTCATGATGTTCGAGCAGTGGCACTTGTTCGGCGACGGAACGATGCTGGCCCGCTTCAAGGCTCCCACGGCCGTCAACGTCTCGGTTGAAGCCGCCAAGGCAGAAGACCGCGTCAACCTGACCGCCAAGGTCGTCGATGCCGAAGGCAAGCCGGTCAGCAATGCCCGCGTCACCTTCTACACCGAGCGCATCGAGAACGCCCGGGTCGGAACCACGAACGAGCAGGGCATCGCCAACCTGTCGATGCCTCTCGTCCGCAACGACGGCGGTTACGTGACCGTCATCGGCGCCGACCTGGTTCCGGTCGTCGACCAGAAGGTCCAGTTCTGATCTGATCCAGTCCCGATAACTGGGCCCGGGGAACTTCCCCGGGCCCGGCTTTATTTTTGCGGATATAATCCATGTCGTATCGTCTGGAAGCGGCTGATTGCGATCCGCCCCGCGACGCAGGGTTTTGCGCGCCTCATGTGATAGGCGGCAAATATCACGAATAATATATATTGTATCCGCATCGACATGATGCTCCCGACCGCCCTGAGCCAGTCGAATGAGGAGAGCATTCGTGCTTCGGCAGGCCCAGCACGAACGGCATCGATCATGCGAGTGATCGTCGTGTAACTCCTGAGCGAAAGGGCGCATCGCGATGCCCCTCAATCGATCGGCCAGGGACGATCGTCGGCGTTACAGGATGCCCGACAGCAGCACGATCCGCATCACGATGTTCGCCAGCATGCCCGCGGCGACGTCGTCGAGGACGATGCCCACGCCGCCCCTGAAACTTTCGAAAATGTTCAGGGGGTAGAATTTCAGGACGTCGAACGCCCGGAACAGCAGGAAGCCGGCGACGAGCACGGCGAGATCGGCCCGCCAGAGGAACAGCAGGGTGGCCCACATCCCGACGACTTCGTCGATCACCACGAAATTGGGATCGCGGATGCCGGAGATGCGCTCGGAACGGTCGGCCAAGCCGATCGCGGCGAGACATCCGAAGAAAAACAGGACGACCTGCAGCCATGCGGCGAGGTCGCGCGTCAGCAGAAAGATCGCGATGCCGGGGAGACTGCCCCATGTTCCCGAGGCGACCGGGATATAGCCGAACCCGCCTCCGGCCGACAGGAGGCTGAGCAGACGCCCGCCGGGCGTTTCACTCGTCGAGAAGGTGCCAGTTTCGTTTGAGGTAATCATATCCTGAATAGACGGTCATGATGACGGCGATCATCATGAGAACCTGGACGATCGGCCCGTGATAGACGGCGAAGACCGCCGCCGCTTCCGTGTAGTTCCAACTATAGAGAATCACGCGGGCGCTGATGAACACCAGCGCCGTGATGATCGCCGTGAGCTGGGCCGTCGTCTTCCATTTGCCGAGATTGCTGGCTTCGATGGCCATCCCCTTCGGCGTGCAGATCAGCCTCAATCCCGTGACGGCGAACTCGCGCGCGATGATGACGATGGCCACCCAGGCCGGAGTGAACGTGATGGAGCGGTATTCGACCATCGCGATGAGCGCCGTCGAAACGAGCAGCTTGTCGGCGATGGGGTCCATGAACTTGCCGAACGTCGTCTCCTCCTTGTACCAGCGGGCGACGGCGCCGTCGTAGTAATCGGTGATGGCGGCCAGGATGAACGTGACGGTGGCGACGATCTTTCCCCAGTCGCCGTTCGGCGTGTCGGGCCCGCTCCAGAGGAAGGCCCCGAGAAAGACCGGAATCGCCGCGACCCGCATGAACGTGAGCTTCGTGGCAAGGGTCATCCGTGGACCTCGGCGGCGAAGTCGTAGGCGTCGGCGGATAAAATTTTTACTTTTATTATATCGCCAGGCGTTATATTTGCCTTCGCCGCGAATGTGACCGTATTGTCGACTTCCCATGCGTCGCCGGGAAGACGCGCGGTCGCGGCACCATTCTCGACGACATCGACCATGACGTGCTGGAGCGACCCGACGAGTTTCTGATTGCGCTCCGCCGAAAGCACCTGCTGGAGCGTCATCAGTTCATCGAGCCGGCGGGTTTTCTCCGGTTTCAGGACGCGCGGCCTGATCTTGAGGGCCGGCGTGCCGTCTTCGGGAGAGTAGGGGAAAGCGCCGACCCGGTCGATGGGGTGCTCCTGGATGAACTCGATCAGCTGGGCGAAATCCTCATCGGTTTCGCCCGGGAACCCGACGATGAACGTCGTCCTGATCGTCGCCTTCCGCCAGGTGCGGCGGATGTGTCCGATCAGCGACACGAGGTGACGCCGGTCGGTGCCGCGGTTCATCAGCGTCAGCATGCGATCCGAAGCGTGCTGGAATGGAATGTCGAAGTAGGGTACCAGCTTGGGGAGGCGATACAGGTCATCAAGCAGATCGGGGGTGACCCGTGCCGGATGCAGGTAGTGCAGGCGAATCCAGTCGATGCCGGGAACGGCCCCCAGTTTTTCGACCAGCTCCGGCAAACGACAGGCTCCGCCGTGATCCGTTCCGAAGCGCGTCGTGTCCTGCGCCACGATGTTGACTTCCTTGGCGCCGGTGGCCGCAAGTCGTTCGGCATCGCGGATGATCTCGGCGAACGGTCTCGAATGGAACGGGCCGCGGATTCCGGGGATGGCGCAGTAGGCGCAATGATTGCTGCAGCCTTCGGCGATCTTGAGAAACCCGATGTGCGGGGGGGTGAACCTGCGCGCGGAGGGAACCCATGTGTTGCGGCCGGCGCGGGGCGGGCGCGGCGTCTCGGTGATCCGGGAGATCATCCCGTCGAGTTCGCAGCCGGAGAAGAACTCGAACACCAGGTCGATCTCGGGAATCTCCTTCGCGATCTCGTCGCGGTACCGCTTGATCATGCAGCCGAAAACGGCCACGCGAAGCTCGGGTCGCTCGTCCTTGAGCGCGAGCACCTGCATGACCGTGCGAAGCGACTCTTCCTTGGCGTCCTTGATGAACCCGCAGGTGTTGATCAGGACGAGATCCGCCTCGTCGGCGGACGAGACCCAGACGAGTCCGCGCCGTTCGAGATCGGCGGCGACGACTTCGGAATCAGCCGTGTTCTTCGGGCATCCCAGCGAGATCAGGTGAAACTTCATGGCTCACAAGATACACGGGGTCGCCCCAAAGATCAAGGTTTGCTCAGCCTTCTCCGCGAGATCGTTCGATATGAACCAGCGAGCGTTTCGCATCTTTCGACAGGATGCTCGTCGGATCGAGCTCGATAACCTTGTTGTATTCCTCGACGGCCTTGTCGAACATGTTCTTGACGCGATAGATGCTTGCGAGCCTGAAATGCGCATCCACGAAATCCGGCGCCAGCTGGATCGCCCGGCGGTATTCGTTGAGCGCCTCGTTCTTCATGTTGTGGTCGTAGTTCTCGTTGTAGGCCTCGCCAAGCTCGTAGTGCGCGCGGGGGTTGTTCTCGTCGACCTTGAGGGCCTTCTTGCAGATTGCGATGGCCTCGTCGTACATGTGCTTTCCCGAGATCGACTGCTTGTTGTAGACGATCTTCAGGCCCCAGTACGGCCAGAGATTGTTCGGGTCGGCCGCGTTCGCCTGTTTGAAGTAGTAGACCGCCCACTGCTGCTCTTCCTCGGACGGCGTGAAACCCGAGCTGAGCGTGATGTAGGCGTACCCCAGCGCAAAGCAGTTCATCGAGTCCTTCGGATTCTGTTCGACCTTGGCTTTCAGGTCGGCGATGATCTGGAAGAACTGCTTGGCGCGGCCCTCGTCCTTCGCGTGGGTTTCCTTGTGAAGATCGATGATCTTCATGTGGTATTCGCCGTTTGCCGGCTCGAGCTCGATCAACTGCCGATACTCGGAAATGGCTTCCTGGAACCGGTGCTGCTGTGAGTAGAGGTCTGCGATTCTCCGATGGACGGTGATGTTCTCCGGGTCGAGCTCGAGGATCTTCTTGTAGGTCGCCTCGACCTGGTCGAAGAGGTTCTTCCGGTAGTACACTTTGGCCAGTTCGAGCATGGCGAAGGAGTTGTTCGCGTCGAGTTGGATGACTTTCTCGAAACACTCGATCGATTGCGAGATCGCGTCCTCCTCGGAAATGGTCGTGTCCAGACCCTTCGACACGAAAAGACCGAGTTCGAGCCAGTCCTGCGGAGTCTGGTTCTTGTTGGCCGCTTCGCGGATTTTCGCGTTCAGCTCGGAAAGCTCGTCGGCGGTGTGAAAATTGTTCATGACCTTGAACTTGAGCTGTGTGATCAGCTGAATGCGCACATTCAGGTTGGTCGGGAAGTTCCTCTTTGCCTTGTGAAGCACCTCGACGGCCTCGACGATCTTGCCCTTCCTGGTGTACAGATCGCCAAGCCTGACCGGGATGTCCTTGAACCGGTCCTCCTGGTCATAGGAAATGGCCTGCTCGTACTCGAACGTGGCTTCGTCGAACATGTTCTTCGATTCGTACAGCCTGCCGAGGTGGTAGCGCGCTTCGAGATTGCGCGTGTCGAGATCGATGATGCTGTCGTAATGCATGATCGCGGCGTCGATGTCGCCGCTCTTCTCGGCCTCCTGCGCCTTCTTCATCGCGTCGTCGATTTCCTGGGTGCGCTGCGAAGCGCTCAGATTGGCGAAAAAGTCGGTCGCGATCGCGTTTCCGGCGTCGAGGTCGATGACTTTCTGGAACCACCGCTTCGCCGCGTCGAAATCGTTCTTTTCCTTGTTCAGAATGGCGAGCTGGAGAACCGGATCGAGCCCGTACGGATCGATCTGAACGGCGGCCTCGAACCGCTCGATGGCTTCATCTGCCCAGCCTTTCTGCTGGAAGATCTTTCCGAGCATGACGAGGCCTTCGTAATGGTTCGCCTCGATGCCGAGGAGCTCCTGGAGCTCCATCGATGCGTTGTCGGGTTGTTCGATCTTCAGGTAGGTCTTGGCCAGAGCGATATATACTTCAAGATATTCCGGTTTGAGCTCCTTCGCCTTAGCGAAGCATTCGAGGGCGTTGTCCGTCTGGTTCAATTCGAGGTGGACGAGGCCGAGTTCATACCAGGCGACTTCGTTGTTCGGGGCCATGCGCAGGACGTTCTCGTATTCGAGAATCGCGTTCTTGAACATGCCGCGCTCGTTGAAAACCCGAGCCTGGTTCAGGCCTTCCGATGCCTGGTTGGAAAGCTTGACCTTCGACAGCTGGTCGAACATCTCCTTGCCTTGGATGTGCAGGGGGTCGATGCGCAGGACGGTTTCGAACTCCGCGAACGCCTCTTCGATTCGTTTCTTGGCATTGAGCGCCATGCCGAGCTCGTAATGGGCCGCGGCCGAGTCGGGACTGACTCTGACGGCTTCCTGGAGCTCGTTCATGCCGTTATCGACCATGGAATCATCGTTGAATTCGTTGCCCATCGTCACATAGATCCGGCCGAGCTCGATGTGCCCGGTCGGGTCGGACGGGGCTTCCCTGATGACTTCCTTGAACATCATGGTTGCCTGGTCGAACATCCGTGCGATCGAATATACCCGCCCGAGCTGCACTCTCGCGTCGATGTTCGAGGGATCTTGGGCGATCAGCTGTTTCAACTCGAGAATCGCCATCTCCTGTTCGCCGGACTTCGCGTAAGCTTCGGAGATCAGCGCCGTGAAACGGCTGTCGGTCGGAGCGATGCTCCTGATCTCCTTCATCAGTTGAATGGTTTCGGCAAACTGCTCTCCGGCGATGTACAGCTTCCCCAGTTCGACCGCGACGTCCAGGTTTTGCGGCGCGACCGTGCGGGCCTGGTTCAATAGCTCCAGTGCTTCGGCGTGCTGATTTCTCCCGAGGTAGATCCTGGCGAGTTTGATATAGATGTCGATATCTTCCGGATCGCGCTGGCGCAGGCCCTCGAGTTCGAGAATGGCCGCCTGGTCGTTGCCGGCTGCGAGGTAGATCTGGACGAGCCGGTCGGTGATCCGCCGGTCGTCGGGGGCGAGTTCCTTCGCCTGCTGGAGGGCCTGGCCGGCTTCCTCCATCCGGTTGTTCTGCTGCAGAAGCGAGCCGAGTTCGAGGAAGAGCATCGGTTCGCGCGCGCCGAGATCGATGGCGCGCTTGAGGGACGCGATCTGTTCCTGGATTCTCCCGAGTTGCTTGTAAAGCGCTCCAAGCTCGAGATGGGCCTGAAGATTGTTCGGATCGACCCGGATGATCGCCTGATACGACTCGATGACTTTCTCGTTGAGCCCTTTTTCCTTGTACAGATCGACGAGGGCGTAATGTGGCGACGGATCCTGAGGATCGAGCTCCAGGGCGCGTTTGAAGGAGGTGATCGCCTCGTCGTTCTGGCCGAGCTCCTGGTAGATTTTTCCGAGTTTGACCGACCAGGTGACCGACGGGTTCAGCCGCATGAGAGACCGGAGGGTGGAAATCAGTTCCTTCTTCCGGCCGGCCTGGCTCTGGAGGTTCTCGAGGTCGATCCAGAGTTGGAGGTTGTCGGGTTCGGCTTCGAGCAGATGGGTAATCGCGTCGATCTCTTCAGCCACGAGGCCTTTCGAACGGTAGATTTCCCGCAGTTCTCCCTTGATCTCCGCGCGGTCCGGTTCGAGTTCCAGGACGCGCGTATAGTACGCGTTTGCTTCGTCCATCATGTCCCGGTCCCGATAGGTGCGAGCCAGGAGGAGGAACAGGTTGGCGTCATCGGGGCGCTGGACGGACAACGCTTCGAGCGCGTCCATCACGGGATCGGAGGGGGCGCCTGACAAGACCAGTTCGTATATTTTCTCGGCTACGCTGAGATTCTCGGGATCCGCATGGAACGCCTTGTGATACGCATCGAGCGCCTTGTCGAGCCGGCCTGCCGATTCGTATCCGGCGGCCAGGTTCAACATGACGTCGACTGAGCCGGAATCCATCTCGGCGATCGCCTCATACTGCCTGATCTGTTCGTCAAATGCGCCTTTCGACGCGTACAACTGGGCGAGCTCATACCGGATCTCGAGCCAGTCGGGTTTGATCCTGACGATCTCGAGAAACTCCGCGATCGCCTTGTCGGGCTTGTCGAGTCGCTGCCAGAGCTTGCCGCACCGGTAACAGACTTCCAGGTTGTCCTTCGAGAGCTCTTTGACGGCCTGGTATTTTTCCAGGGCCTCTTCGAGCTTGCCCTTGGATTCGAGATCCTTTCCGATGCGGAAATGGACGTCGGGATTATTCGGGTCGATATACTCGGCTTTCTTGTATTCCATCAGGGCGTCGTTGTACTGGCCGTTCAGGTTGTAGGCCTCGCCGAGTTCGAAGTGCAGCTGGGCATTGTCGGGGGATGATTCGAGGGCTTTCAGATACAGCTCGACGGCGCCGTTCACGTTGTCGCGGGCGATGGCCAGCCGGGCCAGTTCGATCGTCGCTTCGACGCACGAAGCGTCGGCTTCGGCCGCCGACCGAAAATGCTCCTCGGCCTTGTCAACGTTCCCGCGGCTCAGATGGAGCTTCCCCACCTCCAGTTGCAGACGGGCGTCGTCGGGATGACTGCGCAGGGCCTGGTCGAACAGGTCGACAGCCTTGTCGACGTTGCCGGCGGCCATCAGAAGCTGGCCGAGAGCGCGGAGCACAGCCGGATCGCCGGGTTCCTTCGCAACGAGAAGCTCCAGGGTCTGGATCGCATCGGCGTTCTGCCCGAGCGCCTGGTGGCACTCCGCCTTCATTCTCAGCGTCGGCACATGGTCAGGATTGTCCTTCAATACCTGAACGAATGTCTGGACTGCCTTCTCATACTGCTTCAGATCGAAGTATGCCTGGCCCTTCTCGAGAAGGATTTCCCAGCGGCTGATCATCTGTCTGCGCTCCTCGTCGTTCTATTCTTGATGCTGTGTCCGTTGTGGTCAGGAAGCGGCCGACTGCAGTTCGTCGGCTTTTTCGAAGGCCCTGATCGCTTCTTCGCTGTTGCCGAGCTTCCGGTAGGCCTTGCCCATGAGATAATACACCTCGCTGGTGGGTTTTTCCATGGCTGCCGCCTTCTTCAACTCGACCAGCGCTTCTTCGCACTTCCCCTTCTCGAGATACTCGGAACCGAGCTTCACGAGGATCTCGAGGTTGCCCGTCATCATGACCTTCGCTTTTTCGAAGGACGCCGTGGCTTTTTCCCGGTCGCCCGTTTCCTCGTAGCACTTACCGAGCAGGAAGAAGGCCTCGCCGTTCTTCGGATCGAGCTGCGTCGCTTTTCTGAGACACTCGATGGCTTCGCGCGTCATGCCGTTTTCCTGATACAGGCTGCCGAGCTCGAAATGCACTTCCGGCTGGTTCGAATCGAGATTGATGACTTTCTTGAACTCGTCGATCGCCTCGGCGACCTTGAACTTCCGGCGATACGCTTTGCCGAGTTCGAAGTGCGCCCGGCTGTTGGTCGGATACAGTCCGATGGCTTTCTTGTACAGCGTCACCATCTTGTCGTAATACTGCTTCTCCCAGTAAATGCCGCCGAGCGCGTAAATGCACTCGATCAGGTCGGCGTTGAGCGTGAGCGCCTCCTCGTAGCGTTCCATCGCCTCGTTGAGTTGGCCGAGATTGCGCAGGGCCTCTCCGAGTTCGAAGTGGAACAGGGCGTTGCGCGGCGTCATCTCGACGGCCTTGCCGTACAGATCCTGCATCTTCTGGAAATCGCCCTTCACCTTGTATTTGGCTCCGAGACGATAGATGATGTTCACGTTGCCGGGTTTGAACTGGAGAGCTTTTTCGAACGCCTCAATGGCGCCGTCAGTGTCCTCGAGCTTGTCGCACGCCTCGCCCAGTTCGCTGTACACCGAGTAGTTGTCGGCCTCGAGGTCGATCGCCTTTTTGAAGAACTCGCGCGCTTTCGCCCAGTCTTCCAGGTGGGCGTTGATCGTTCCCAGTTTCTGGTAAGCGTCGACGTAATCGCTCTGGAGCTGCAGCGTCTTGTTGAACATCTCGAGAGCCGAGGTGAACTCGCCTTCGCGGTAGTACACGTCGCCGAGCTCGTAGTGGATGACCGGGTTGTTCCGATCGAGCTCGATGGCCCTCAGAAACTCCGCGACCGCCTCGGCGGAAGAGCCCTTGTCACGCAGATGGCGGCCGAGTTCGAGGTGCGCGCGGGCGTTCGACGGCGCGAGGGCGATCGTCGAGCGGTATTCGGCGATGGATTCATCGATATTCCCCTGATTTGAGTAGAGGCTCCCGAGCTCGAAGTGGGCCATGGCGTTGTTCGGCTCGATCCTGATCACCTTGCGGTAACACTCGATTGCCTCGTCGAGGATGCCCTGGCTCGCGTAGGCCTTGGCCAGCTCGATGTTGACGTTCAGGTCGTCTGGGGCGAGCCGTACGGCTTCCTTGAACTCCGCGATGGCCTTGTCCACGCGCCCCTTGTTGATGTACGCCTTGCCCAGTTCCTGGTGCGGGACCGGGTTCTTCGGGTCGAGGTCGATGGAAGCGAGGAACCGCTCGATCGCCATGTCGAGATTGCCCTGCTTGCGATGGATGAGGCCCATCCGGGTCACGATCTCGGCGTTGTTCTGGTCGGAGCTGAGGGCCGTGTCGAACTCGGTGAGGGCGTCCGAGAGCATATTCAGGTGGTCGTACACTTTGCCGAGCTCGAAGTGGATCGCGGCGTTCTGCGGGTCGGTGTTGAAGACCTTCTTGAAATACTTGGCGGCTTCCTGCCATTTCTCCAGCGAAGTGTAGATCTTGCCGAGTCGGATAAGCGCATCGACGCGTTCCTCGTTGATCTCGGCGACTTTGAGATACTCGTCGAGCGCCTTTTCGAGATCTCCAAGGTGGTAATAACTCTCCGCGAGCCGGAAGCGGGCGGTGTGGTTCTGCGGATCGAGTTCGACGAGGCGTCGGTAGCACGATCCGGCGTGGTCGTAGGTTTCACCGTTGTAATACAGATCGCCCAAGGCCGAGAGGGCGTCGGGAATGTTGGGGTCGAGATCGAGGGCCGCTTTGAACTGGCCCATCGCCTCGACGTTTTTCTCCTCGGCGAGATAGACCTCGGCGAGTTTCAGATGGGCGGAAATGCGCTTCGGATCGATCTCGAGGGCCGACCGGTACTCGGCGACCGCCTTGTCGGGAACACTCTTGAGCGCGTAGATGCGGGCGAGTTCGAGGTGCGCCTGGAGATGCTTGGGCTCGATGTCGACGACGCAGTGAAGGGCGTCAAGAGCCTTGTCGAGCAGGTCGCGGGTGATGAAGATCTGCGCGAGCGACATCTGGGCGCTGATGTGGTGCGGGTCGATCCGGACGACCTTGGTGAACTCGTCTTCGGCCTTGTAGATCTGGGCTGTGCGCTCGTACAGCAGGGCGAGCCGTTCGTGGGCGAGCAGGCTGTCGGGCGAAATCTCGATGGCCTTGAGATACTGGCGTTCGGCCTGATCGTTGTTACCGAGCCGTTCGAGGGCTTCGGCGTGCGCGATCGTCGCCTCGACATGCTTCGGATTGGCCTTGAGAACGGTTTCGAGAATGGCACGCGCCTCGGCCCAGTTGCCCATCTCGCCGTATAGTCTGGCCAGGTCGAACTGCGGCCCGGTGGGATCGGCCGCGAGTTCGATGGCGGCTTTGTACGACGATATCGCGTCTTCGCGCTGGCCGCGGCGGTGCTGGATCTGCGCGAGGCGGTTGTGGGCGATCGCGTGGTGGGGATCGAGTTCGAGGACGCGGCGGAAACGCATCAGGGCGTTCTCGTCGTTCCCTTCCGCAAAGGAAATCTCACCGATCGCGAAATGGGCGTCGAGGTAGTCGAGATCGAGTTCGACCGCCTTCCGGAGGTTGCTGAGGGCTTTTTCGTTCTGACCCGTTTCCTTATAGACATCGCCGAGTTCGAAATAGCCCCGGGCATAATTCGGATTGATGCGGATGACGCGCTGATACAGCTTGATCGCATCGTCGAACGTGCCGGCTCTCCGCCGGATTTCGGCCATGCTGAAATATGCTGGGATATACATCATATCGTGTTGAATCGCGAGGTTGAAATTCTCCTGCGCGAGCTCGATTTGTCCCATGCGGCAGTAGACGGTGCCGAGTTCGTAATACCCGCGGGGATCTTCGGGATCCAGCGCGACGACCTGGCGGCAGGCCTCGACGGCTTCGTCATACAGGGGCGAACCGCCGGCAATCGGGGTCAGATACGCGTCTTTGAGACCCCAGTAGGCCCATTTGAAGTTCGGGTCGAGGTTGATCGCCAGCTGGTAGCCGTTCAGCGACTGTTCGAGGCGCTCCTCCTGCTTTTCAGGCATCTTCGAGGGGAACACCTGGCAGGCGTAGGCGTGGGCGAAGTGGACGATCGGGCTTTGCGGATCGACCATCGCCGCGTTCTTGTACTGGTCGATGTAGCGGTCGTAGGTCGTTTCGACATCCTTCGCATCCTGGCTCTGGAGCTTGTACAGATTGATCTGGTTCACGACCGCGAGCGTGCTGTTGCGGTCGATCGAGAGGGCCTTCTGGTAGGCCTCGAGGGCTTCGGAATACTGGCGTCGCTTGGTGAGGATGTTGCCGAGCTCAATCCAGGCGCCGAGCGCGTTCGCTTCCTTGAAGAATCGGAGCTTGTTGAAAATATAGCCTTCCTGATAATTCTCGATGCGGAGTCGCGAGGAAAGGGAGATCACCTCGCGGAATCGCGACGAGGCGAGGTCCAGCATGCCGTTCAGGGCGTAGATGCGGCCGAGGCGGAAATGGGCGAAGATGTTCGTGGGGTTGAGGGTCAGCCCCTGCTGGTAGAACTCGATCGCCTGGTCGTAGGCCGCGCGCTGCTCGCTCACGAAGGCGACGCGGAAGTAGGCCGGCGCGTATGTCGGGTCGAGGCGCATCGCCTGCTTGTAGGCGTCGTAGGCGTTCTGAAGGGCCGTCTGTTGGATCATCGGTCTCTCGACCTGGGCGAGCAGGTGGCACTCGCCGAGCTCGAAATACAGGCGGGGATTTTCCGGGACGACCTGGATCGCCTGGGTCAGTTGCTCGATCGCTGCATCGTAGGCCTGTTCGTAAAAGAGGATGTCCTTCATGCCCAGGTGGGCCCACATGTTGGCCTGGTTGATTTCCAGGGCACGCTCCATCAGGAGGCGCGCTTCATCGCGCTGCGTCTTGAACGTGTCGGGATCCATCGAGTGAAGGATAAGCATGATGAAGCCCGTGATGCAGTTCGCCATCGACTGACTCTCGAGGGCGCGCAACTCGTCGCGAAGCTTCTGGGTGACTTCGGCATACAGCGCCTCGCGATGCGGAAGATGGGAATACATCGCGCGATACTGGAGAATGAGCTTGATCCAGGTCTCTCCGCTGTCGGGATCGCACCGGAGCACGTTCTTGTAGGCCGAGATGGCCTCGTCGAAGATGCCCTGCACGGAGTATATGTCTCCGAGGGTCTGGTGGGCTCTCGGGTTGGCCGGATCGAGGATGAGGGCCTTCTTGAAATCGAGCGTCGCGCGCTCGAGATCGCCCTTGGCCTTCGAAAGCTGCCCCTGCGACATGTACAATTCCATGCGCTCGGTCTTCTCGTCGGGCGTGAAGCTTTCGCACCGGTCGCGGAGGAGGATCAGTTCGTTCTGTTCCGCGAGTTTCTTGAGCGAAACGAGATACTCGCGGGACGCCTTGCCGATCTCGTGAAACGTGCAGCAGGCTTCGGAAGTGTTGTAGAACGTGCACTTCTCGAGCAGGCAGGGTTTTTCAGTTCGGTCGGCTTCGGTTGTGAATCCGAGAAATGGGCAGACGATCTTGCTCATGATCGAGAACTACTCCTTCCGTAACACCCGGCGTTTGTTCGAGCCATCCAGGGGGCTCACCATCCCCTTCTCTTCGAGAAGATCCATGATGCGCGCGGCCCTATTATATCCGATCTTGAATTTGCGTTGAAGCATGCTTGTCGAGGTTTTATCCTGCGTCGCCAGATAGGTCCTGATCTGCGCCATCAGGCCGCTGTCGCCGTCGGCTCCGGCGTCTTCTTCCTGCGGTTCGTCCTCGTCATCCTCGTCGTCGGTTTTCGTCGGGGTGATGTCGATGTATTCAGGCGTGCCCTGGCTCCGGACGAAATCCGTCAGGGCCTGAAGTTCGCGGTCGGAAATGTAGGCACCCTGGATGCGGAGGGGCTTCTGCCCCTTGAACGCGAACAGCATGTCGCCCTTTCCGAGCAGGGATTCGGCGCCCTTGCCGTCGAGGATGGTGCGCGAATCGACCTGGGAGGCGACGGCGAAGGCGATGCGGGTCGGCAGGTTCGCCTTGATGATGCCGGTCAGAACGTCAACGGACGGCCTCTGCGTCGCAATCACGAGGTGAATGCCGACGGCGCGGGCCATCTGGGCCAGCCGGCAGATCGAGCCTTCGACCTCGGCCGAAGCCGTCATCATCAGGTCGGCGAGTTCGTCAACGATCAGAACCAGATACGGCAGGGGTTCGAGATCCGGGTTGATCGAGTCGCGGAGCCTCGGAAGATCTTCGTTATAGCTTGCGATATTTCTGACGCCGCAGGTTTCCATCAGCTCATACCGGCGCATCATCTCCTCGATCGCCCAGAGCAGCGCCGCCGACGCCTTCTTCGGGTCGGTGACGACGGGGGCCATCAGGTGGGGGATGCCGTTGTAGGACGACAGTTCGACCCGCTTCGGGTCGATCATGACCATCTTGACCTGGTCGGGGCGGGCCTGGAACAGGATGCTCGCGATGATCGTGTTGATGCAGACGGACTTGCCGGCGCCGGTCTGGCCCGCGATCAGCAGGTGCGGCATATCGGCCAGGTTGGCGAACACCGGCTGGTTGCTGATGGTCTTGCCGAGAGCGAGATTGAGAATCGTGTGTTTCGCGCGGAAATTCTCGTTCTTCACCAGGTCATAGAAAAACACGGGGGTCGGTTTCGCGTTCGGAATCTCGATGCCGATCGCGCTCTTGCCAGGAATGGGGGCTTCGATGCGGATGCTTGCCGCAAGCGACATGGCGATGTCGTTCGCCACGCCAAGGATCTTGGCCGATTTGACGCCGGGGCCGGGTTTCAGTTCGAATCGGGAGACGGCCGGTCCTTCGACGACGGCGATGATCTCCGCCTTGATGTTGAACTCCTCGAGCTTTTTGAGGAGGTTCTCGGACCGCTGGACAAGATCCGCCGGCGGTTCGGGAGTTCGCTCCGGCGGGACGGTGAGCAGGTCGAGGGGCGGAAGTTCGGCTTCATGAAGAATTTCCGATGCCGGTGCGGCGATTTCATTGAGATTCTTGAGATCGCGATCGATGGGGTGGGTATCGAGGGAGACAGGAGCGTTCGCCTCGGCGTCTTCCAGTTCGATATCGACGATGAGTTCTTCTCGTACATCGGACTCCGTCGAAAAATCCATGGGATCTTGGGATTTTCCTTCTTCCTGAACGGATATCTGAGAATCTTCCGGAACGGCGGATTCGCGCGCATACGACAAGGGGTCGGAGATGATCTCCTGCGGATCGGTCGGAATCGGAAGTGCCCGGGGAGTGGGCATACAGAGACCGGTTGAGAGGTCCTGGACGTGGATCTGGAACATGCAGGTTGCAGGAACCGAACGCGCGGCCTCGCCCTCATCGCTGGAAATTGAAGCCGGGGTGGGGGAGGGGGCCGGGGAGGGCGCGGAAGCATCCGGGGTGACGATGTCACGCGAAGGAGTCGCAGGGGAAAGCGTCGACCGGCTTGAAATCTCCGCGTCGGACGTCGGGGCGCCGTCGAGCTCGATATCGAGAGGAGTCGTATTGCCGGCGCTCGTTGCGGGGATCATCCCTGATTCAAAGGTGAGCAACTTGCCGATGGCTTCACGCGCCTCATCGAGGGGCGGGGGCCTGAGCATGGCTATCAGCGACCGTCCGGCGAGGGTGAGGACGGTGACGGTGCTTCTGAATGCGTCTATCCCCATGCCGAGAAGTGTGAGCGTGGCTTCCCAGGCAGCGGAGAGAACCCTCAGGATGATGCGGCCGACCACGATCCCTGCCATGAGAAGATCTTTGTAGACAATATCGAGGGCAAAAATGACGGATGCCATGAAGAAGAAGGCGAACAGCACCGTCGTGGGGGCATTTCCGAAATGCTTTGCAACGCTTCCGAAAGCCAGTGTTCCGATTTTCCCGCCTTCCAGGCCGAGAAGGCCAAGGCCGAAAACAAGGGCAGAGCTGCAGCCTGCTATCCGGGTGTTCAGATTGTCGAATGATCGGTCGAGAAAACGCTGTATTCCCCAGACTCCAACGAACGTCGGAACAATGAACACGCCCATCCCCAGGTAAACGGAGAGCGTCGTCACTGCAGGCAAGGCCTTTGAGGTGTTCAGATAGTGAAGCAGGGAGAGTGAGAATGCGCTTGTTCCGATCAGCACGAGCCCGATCGCTTCATTGCGCTGGCGTGAGGTAACGATGATCTGGTTCTTGCCTGACGGGAGATGTTGTTTTCGCTGGCCGCCCGGTTTCCTGGGTGGCCGACCATCGGGAATGAGGATTCTCTTGGCTTTCATAGAACTGCTCCGGAAAAGCGAACGTGGGGTTTGGCAGTCGGGTGGATGGTTGCGAGAGCGTTCGGGGGAAGACGAAGGGTTCCGACACTGGAACCCCCCGAAGAAAGCAAAAACAATCCCCTGAGAGAGGTCTTAAACAAAACAAGGGTATGCGATTCAGTACTCTCGACCATGATTGCCTCCGAAATGCGGACCTGATATCTTTCTCGTATGTCTATCGGCAGATTCCCCTGGAACGGAGAGAAAAATAGAAAGAACTGTTACTGTGTTTTGTGATGATGTTGCAATAATGAGTGTGATATTATCGCGATATAAATTATCAATATTGCATGGGTGCGGTTGATATTTTTTGACCTTGCCGCGGGGGTGTGTTACAATAGCGCATTCATCCCTTATCTTTTTCAAGGAGTTAATCTCTCGTATGCCTATCATCGCCAATGATCTCCGCAGGGGAATGATCATTCATTTCAATAACGAGCTTTGCCAGGTCGTCGAAGTCGAGTTTGTGCGGCCGGGAAACTGGCGGGCCATGGCTCAGACCAAGTTGCGGAGCATCAAAACTGGCGCGATTTTCCAGCAGCGATTCAGTACGACCGAAAAGATCGACGATGCGCAGGTCGACACTCGAACAATGCAGTATCTCTATTCGACAGAGCACCTTCATACCTTCATGGATATCCAGAATTACGAGCAGGTTGAAATGAACGATGACTTTGTCGGGGATGCCAGGCGTTTCCTCAAGGAGCAGATGGAAGTCGTTGTGAAGTTGTATGAAGGTCGCCCGATTGGCCTCGAACTCCCTTCTTCTGTTGAGCTGAAGGTCGTTGAGGCTGCTCCGAATGTTCGCGGCAATACGGCGAGCGGCGGTGGAAAGCCAGCAACTCTCGAGGGTGGTCTCGTCGTGAATGTGCCGTTTTTTGTTGAATCCGGCGATGTCGTTCGCGTGGATACACGGACAGGGGAATATCTCGAACGCGTTACCAAATGAGTGATATTGACGATCAAGTGATAACACCAGGAGGCGACAGTTGCTCTGCGCGCCTCCTGGTGCTTGACTTTCATTCATTTTCAAATACACTCATATCTTAGGTATTTTTCTTTCGCGGGAGAGGAAATCTAGTGAAATATCAACGAGGGAAGGGACGGTATTTTCTCTTCACTCTGGGTTTTCTCCTGGTGTTTTCGAGCGGTTTTTTTGCCTTTCTTGCCTGGGAAGGTCCAGGATATCAAGGATCGGTAGCCGCACTCGAGCAACCAGTCCTTCCTCCTTCTCTCGATTCAGTACCTGGTAAGAAAAATGACCCGAAGGTGCATGCCGTTGGAAAACCTGCGGCAACCTTGGAGTCTCCCGAGAGCCAGCCAATGACTGAATTGGTTTCCGGGCCTGCCAGTCAGCCGGCATCTCTCACTGAGCCGTTGCCGCCAACGAATCCGCAAGAGGCTTCTCCCAAAGGCAATAGCCTTGGGGGGAAAAAGGAAAGAACAGCGAAGGCCGATTCACAAGGCAAGGCGGAAAAAATCGCATCGCCTACGGGGCACGGCGTGCAGAGCTTGAAAACGGTAGAAGCTGCGAAAGATACGAAGCCATCTGCGGACAAGCCCAGGAAAAAGAGCCGGAAGCCTGTCCGAATTCCTCCCGTTGTCGTGGATGAGACGAAAGTCCCCCCTGAATGGGATTGGTTTGCCACTCCTCTCAGACTTTCCATGACGGATCATCGAGTCACAATCGTCGCCGATGTCGGGCAGGTTTCGTCCAAGAACGCAATTCTCCAGAAGTCGGTATCTGAGGCGAGGACGGACGAATCTGAAGTTCCTCCGGCAAAACAGGAGGCCAGGCAAGAGCCAGGACCGGAAATCGAATCTGCGAAAGATCTCGAGAGCTCACCTACGGCCGTTCCGGTCGTCTCTGCCGACGAACATGAAGCCTTTGCTAAGCGGTTGAACAATATCCTCGTCCGTCTCCAAGAGCGCCGCGAAAAGCGTCTTGCTGAAGCGCGCGCGCGCGCGCTGATTCTTCCGAGCGCCAGATGCAATGTGAAGACGGGCGAAACGATTGGAAATGATGTCGCTGAAAGGCTGGATGCCTCGGAAACTGCGGTTGCAACCACTAAGGATGGAACGTCTATTCCGAGAGAAATGGAAGAGGGGCTTCCGCCGCTCAATGCGGAGTCGCCATCCGGAGAAGCGGAGAAGTAGAGCTTCGCGCTCTGGTCGCCTTTCTGCGGTCACTTTCCCCGCTTTGTTGTCTCCCTCCCTGACTGCGGTTGGCCGAAAATCACAGCACGCAAGGAATTGAACAAAAGACCGGCTTAGGTCGGTTTTGTTCTTTCCCTGGGGCCCCTTGTTTGCACGAAACTTCGCAGTTTCTTCCGAAGCTGCGAAGTTTTATGTTTCCTGAGCTGGCTTCACTGGCGCGGAAGACGGCGATTAAAAATCACAAAGTATTAAAGACAAGCCCGAAAATGGCAAAGGCCAAGAGTTGGATTCAAGAAGAAGACGGAAAAGGCATAAAATAAATCTCTATTAATCGTGAATAAAAGGCTTTCTAGATGAGCGTGTTCCTTGCATTTCTGTTGTAAAGAATAATTTATTTTGATTCCACCGCTGTTTTCTGCTGGTTTTCGGGGTTATTGTGAAAATAATTAAATAATAATGTAAATTCTCCCGTTTCGATGTTTTTAGGGAGTTGGATGTTTGTCATCCGAGGCGAAAATTGAAAGTGCGGGACGCTTGGCAGGACAGAGACGCGTGTGTGCAAAGGGGCTGTCTGAATTTTCCCAGGCGACGGATGTCTCGTGAGGGGAACCAAAGGAGTTTGAAAAAAAGAGGGGGCTGCTCGATGAAAATACTCGCTCAACTTTGCGTGAATGGGTGAGAGGTTTTGATGTGGTTCATGGGTGAAATGGTTCTTCCCTTGGGGAGAAGGGTACCGAGGTTAGTTTGCCAGGGATATGAGAAAAGGGTTTTTCCAATCCGGAATGGGATTTGAAAAGACCGCGGAGTTTATGGTAAGGTGAATAATTCGCGCTGAGCCAGGAGAACGGAAAATAACATGGAAGACCGCCAGCCCTTCGGAATGAATGCGTCGGAGACGGTTTTTGTCGGCATCGGCGATGCAAACGACCCTCTCCCTCACATTGAAAAGAAGACGAAATACTGGGTATATGCGGCTCCGTGCCCTCGTTGTACGTCACCGGCGAGATGGATTGAGCAGGCGCCGTTTGAAGTTCGTCTTCGCTGTACGAAATGCAACACGGAGGAGGGGATCGGCCTCTCCCTTGCTACCTGGCAAAATCTTTCGTATGTGTTCTGGTGCAGGAGTCCGATTTTCAAAAGCGATCTCGTTTCCTTGCCTAAGGCTGTCGTATCGGAAATCGAAAAAATCATTTCTGATTCCGGGGCTGAAAAAATGCCGCCTCCGTACCTCGCCGTCGTCGTTGTCGGAGGAGTGTGCGAAAAAACACTTGTGTGTGCTTCAAAGAATTGTCCCTATAAAATTGGACCGCGAAGCGTTAAGGGTGGCAAAACAAACATTATTTCAATAAATTCAAAAAAAAGAAAATAATATCAGGGAATAGCATGAATTATCTGAAAATTAGCAATGATGTGAAGCGGGCTATTGAGAGAGGCAAACCGGTCGTTGCATTGGAGTCGACTATTATCACTCATGGAATGCCTTACCCGGAGAATGTTCAGACAGCCCGGGAAGTTGAACAGGTCGTTCGAGATGAAGGGGGAGTTCCTGCGACGATTGCTCTTCTGGATGGAGTCATTCGTGTTGGGTTGACGGCTGGCGAACTCGAACGCCTGGGCCAGGAAAAAAGATGCGTCAAAATCAGCAGACGTGACATTGCAGCGGCGATCGTTCAGAAGAAATGCGGTGGAACAACCGTGGCAGGTACAATGATATGTGCGGCAAAGGCCGGCATACGATTTTTTGCCACGGGGGGGATCGGTGGAGTGCACAGGGGAGGTGAAGAGACATTCGACATTTCGGCGGATCTCGAGGAATTGTCCCGTACCCCTGTTGCCGTCATTTCCGCTGGAGCTAAAGCCATTCTCGATCTCCCCAAGACCCTCGAGTATCTGGAGACGGCCGGCGTTCCCGTCATCGGTTTCGGAACGGACGAATTCCCGGCATTTTATTCGCGTGAGTCGGGGTTGAAAACGCCCTTGCGATTCGATGAAGAGGGGTTGCTGGCGAAGATGCTCGTCACGCACTGGGGACTCGGACTGAACTCGGGGGTGTTGATTGCAAATCCGATCCCGGCAGAAGACGAATTCGCAGGAAGATCTGTCGGGAAGGCGATCGAAACCGCGCTTGCCGAGGCTGACGCAGCAGGAGTGAAAGGTGCCGCCGTTACGCCGTTCCTTCTCGACAGGGTTTACAAAGCCACGCACGGGAAAAGTCTCGAGGCGAATATCGCGCTTGTGAAAAACAATGCCCGGCTTGCCGCAAGAATTGCCGGTGAATTTTGCCGACGTGAGGGCAGCGGGGGCTCTATTGGTTTTTCAATGAAAAGCCAGAAAAGCTCCTCTGAATGAGGGATAAGAGAATGTTATTGAGTCCTGCAGAATGAAAACCAACCATTCGCCCTGAGCTTGTCGAAGGGCGAAATGAGGGACCATCGGCAAGTGGCTGTTCGTGCTTCGACAAGCTCTGCACGAATGGAGACACGAAGCTGGTTTTTGATATGCAGGACTCAATAACGGCTGTAAAAACCCCGCTGAGACCGCGGGGTTTTTGATTTTTTGTGTCGTTCGCAGAATGGGGCGGTTGCCCTGAAGATGAAAATAAATCGTTCCTAATTCTTGCGGTTTTTTCAAACCTTCTTATAATTGAGGGAAATGTTCTGCGGTACAATGGGTCTGTCGGTTTTTCGAGAGTGGAAGAAACTCTTCAAAGGAGTAACAATATGAAGAACAAGACGCTCAAGTTCATGTGCAAGGTTCTGTGTCTTGTCCTGGTTGCGAGCTTCGTGCTGGAAGCTCCGTTGATGGCCATCGAGACCATTCCGGTCAACGTCGGCGGTCAGCAGTTCCAGGTCTCCCCCGGTCAGTGGGTTTCCGTCCGGCAGGGCACTCAGATCGTTCACTACAACGTTCGGTATGTGAATGGCCGACCGGTGGCTCTCGAAATGAGCCAGTATGTGAAGCTGATCTTCGGTGATGCTTCGACGGCCGCAGCGACTGCAGGAACGGCCGGCAGTTCCGCGAACACCGGGACGGTGGGTTCTTCGAGCGGCAGCTCCGGCGGCGGTTCTGCGGCTGGCAGCGGTTCGAAGACCTCGAGCGGCAGTTCTGTTTCGAACAGTGGCTCCGTTTCGAACGGCGGTTCCGGTTCCTCGAGCGGAAGCAGTGTTTCAAATTCCGGCGGCGACCAATCGGCGGCCAACAACATTCGCAGGCTTCCCCAGCGTGATCCGGTGACCGGCCGGTTTGTGAAGAGTGATGGTTCGGCGAATGCCACCACGAACACGAGCGTCAGCAACACCACCACCAGCAACACTACCAGCAACACAACTACGAATAATACCACTACGAATAATACCACTACGAATAATACTACAACCAGTAATGCCGCCACCACCGGCAATTCCGGTTCGATCGTTGCCGACAACGGCGGCGCGGCTGTGACGGGCGACGCTGGCATTCAGACGAGCGGTTCGAGCAATCGCAACTGGGATCCCGCCGCGCATCCCCGCGATCCCGAGACCGGTCGGTTCATCAAGCGCGAATCCGCCACCACCGGCTCAGCTCAGAGCAGTCAGCAGTCGGGTTCTGACCCGGTTCTTCCGTCCGATTCCGACGGCCTCGGTCTTCCTGGCAGCGATGCCACGGGGCAGACCGGGCAGACCGGGCAGACCGGGCAGACTGGGCAGACCGGGCAGACCGGGCAGACCGGGCAGGCTGGTGATGGCACGCAGGCCGGTCAGGTTGGAGACAGCACCCAGTCCGGTCAGTATGGGCAGGCTGGCGACGGTACTCAGGCCGGTCAGGCCGGCGACGGCAAGCTGAGCTTCAAGGACAAGATCAGCGGTAAGTTCCGAGCCGGGTACGAAACGGGCAAGACCCTGACGAACCAGGGCTTCCAGAACGTGAAGGACAGCCTCAAGTCCGGCTTCAGCGCCAAGAACATTCTCGTGACCGCCGGTATCACCGTGGGCGTCGATCTTGCGACGCAGATCATGCGCGGTGAGAAGCCCAGCGCGAAGAAGGCTCTCAAGACGGTCTGCTCGGCCGAATTCGCCGGCGGCGTGGTCGGTTCCGTGACGGGTGCGGCGGCCGGTTCCTTCTTCGTTCCGTTCCTCTCGGCAGTTCCGGTCGTGGGCGGCTTCCTCGGCGCCCTGGCCCCGACCTTCGGCTCCATCGTCGGCGGGTCTGTGGGTTCCTATCTCGCCGGCGACCTGAAGAACGGCAAATTCTCCCTGAAGCAGGCTTTCAAACAGATCGACTGGATCGGCGTCGCCGGTCAGACGGTCGGTTCCACGGTCGGCGCAATGCTCGGTTCGGCGATCTTCCCCCCGTTCGGCACGATTATCGGCGGCATGGTCGGCGGATATGTCGGAAACTGGGCGGCCCACAAGATCGCCGGCATCTTCGGCAAGGACAATCAGAACAACGGTGTCGTCGCGATGCCCACCGGCGGCAATCCTCTGGGCGGTGACACGAGCCTGAACGGGAGCGTGACGATTGGTGAGACTTCCGGCACCACATCCGGGAGCGTTGCCGGCAACTCGGATGTCCTGACGATTCCGGGGGAAAGCACCACCGGCTCGATCGGCACCTACGAATCCGAAGTCCAGCTTGCCTATGCCCGCTATCAGGAGCTCTATAACCTCTACTGCGAGCTCACGAAGCAGGGGCGTCAGGATGACGCGAAGAAGATCATCGTCGAAATGAACGCCGCGAAGGCCCAGTTCGATACCCTGAAGGCCAAGGGCAGCAAGTAAGATCCGTCAAGTAAGATCCGTCCATACAAAAAACCCCGGAAGATGGCTTCCGGGGTTTTTTGTATGTCGTTCTCCGGTTGACAAGGCGCGCCGGCAGAGTGAAAATGTTCTTTCAGAGAATACAAAACGCGTGCCCAGGAGGGAATGAGTGAAGGCATTGTTTCTGACGAACGAGTATCCGCCCTACGTGTATGGCGGCGCCGGCGTGCATGTCGAGTATCTGACGCGTGAGCTCGCCCGGATGATCGATGTCGATGTGCGATGTTACGGGGACCAGAACTCCGAGTGCGAGCGGCTGAAGGTTCGAGGATACCAGCCGCGCGATTCATACGGGAGCGTTCCGAAAGAACTGCGGGGCGTGATGACGACCCTGGACCGGGACCTCGGCTTCGTCGGTTCGGCGATCGACGCGAATCTGGTTCATTGCCACACCTGGTACACGCACATGGCGGGAATCTGGGCCAAGCTCAATTACGGCATTCCGCTCGTTCTCACGACCCATTCGCTCGAGCCGCTCCGGCCTTGGAAACGCGAGCAGCTCGGCAACGGGTATGATTTCTCCTGCTGGGTCGAGAAGACGGCCATCGAGATGGCCGACGCCCTCATCGCCGTCAGTCAGGGGACGAAGGACGATATTCTGAAGTATTTTTCTGTCGATCCGAACCGGATCCATATCATCCACAACGGAATCGACATCGACGAGTTCCGGAAAAAGTCGTCTCGCTCCCTGCTCGACCGCCTCGGCGTGCCGAACCAGCCGTACATTCTCTTCGTCGGCCGCATCACGCGGCAGAAGGGCATCATCCATCTCGTCAATGCCCTTCCCTACATCGATCCGAAGATTCCGGTCGTGCTGTGCGCGGGGGCCCCGGACACACCCGAGATCGGCGAGGAAATGAAGCAGGGCGTCGATCGGGTCGCCGCGACTCGCGGCAACGTGTTCTGGGTGCGCGAGATGGTCGACCGGCCTACGCTGATCGAACTGTATTCGAATGCCGCGGTGTTCTGCTGTCCCTCGATCTACGAGCCGTTCGGTATCATCAATCTCGAGGCGATGGCCTGCGAGGTGCCGGTCGTGGCGAGCGCCGTGGGGGGGATTCCCGAGGTGGTCGTCGACGGGGACACGGGATATCTCGTTCCCCTCCGCCAGATGGATCGGAGCCCGTTCGAACCCCTCGATCCCCCGGCGTTTTCCCGGGACCTGGCCGCCAGGCTGAGCGAATTGATGGCCGACGAGAAGAAACGCGTCGCCATGGGCCTGAAGGGCCGGAAGCGGGTGGAGGATGTCTTCAGCTGGACGAGCATCGCCCGCCAGACGCTAGATATGTATCGTTCGCTATACAAGGAGAAGTGAGGATGGTTAGGATTCCCGAGCCCGTGCGGATTCTCATCGAAAACATCCGGCCGGCGGTCGACGACGGTCGGTACCCGATCAAGCGCGAAATCGGCGATTCCGTCGAAGTGACCGCCGACGTGTTCCGGGACGGCCACGATCAGATCGTCGTCTGGCTCCTCGACAGGAAGCAAGGCGCGAAGGAATGGCACCGAAGCCCGATGCGGTGCGTCAACCAGGGCCTCGACATCTGGCAGGGCCGGTTCACCGTCACTGAGATCGGCGCCCACGAGTATGCGATCGAGGCCTTCTGCGACCTGTACGGGTCGTGGGCGGCGGATACGCGGAAGAAGGTCGACGCGAAGGTCGATCATTCGAGCGATCTGCTCGAGGGAATCGAGCTGGCGAAGCGGTTCCTGAAGTGGCTGCCGAAGATGGAACAGCCGATGGTGCGCGAGGCGCTCAAGGCGGCCGAGTCGGCGAAGAGTGATGAGGCCCGCGCGGCGATTTTGCTCGCGCCAGGCCTCGTGGAGCTGCTGTCGAAGTGTCCGGATCCCGCGACCCGCGTCGTGACGGATCGCCTGTATCCCCTGTGGGTCGACCGCGTCGCGGCGAGGTTCGCGTCCTGGTACGAGTGCTTTCCGCGCTCCTGCTCCTTCAAGGCCGGGAAGAGCGGCACGTTCAAGGACGTCGAGGCCAGGCTGCCGGAGATCCGAGCCATGGGATTCGACGTGCTCTATTTCCCGCCCATCCATCCGATCGGGGTCACCAACCGGAAAGGGCGGAACAACAGCCTGAAATGCGCGCCCGGCGATCCCGGCTGTCCGTATTCGATCGGTAGCGCCGAGGGGGGGCACGATGCGGTCGAGCCGAGTCTCGGAACGATGAAGGATTTCGAGCATCTCGTCAAAGCCGCGCACCAGCACGGTCTCGAGATCGCGCTGGACTTCGCGGTGAATTGCTCACCCGATCATCCGTATCTCAAGCATCACAAGGATTGGTTCAACATCAGGCCCGACGGCACGATCAAGTTCGCGGAGAACCCGCCGAAGAAATACGAGGACATCTACCCGATCAATTTCGAGACGAAGGACCGGGAAGGGTTGTGGGAAGAGTTGAAGCGGATCTTCCTGTTCTGGGCGAAGAAGGGCGTCCGCATCTTCCGGGTCGACAACCCGCATACGAAACCGTTCAACTTCTGGCAGTGGGTGATCTCGGGCGTGCAGGCGGAGTATCCTGACGTGCTGTTCCTGTCCGAGGCGTTCACCCGACCGAAAGTGATGAAGGCTCTCGCGAAGCTCGGGTTCTCGCAGTCGTATTCGTATTTCACCTGGCGCAACTTCAAACAGGAAATCATCGAGTATTTTACCGAACTGACGACGTACCCCGTCGCCGAGTATATGCGCGTGAACCTGTTCGTCAACACCCCGGACATCTTTCCGACGTTCCTCCAGAAGGGCGGACGGGCGGCATACAAGATCAGGGCGGTGCTGGCGGCGACCCTCTCCTCGGTATACGGCATTTTCCAGGGCTTCGAGCTGTGCGAAGGGGAGGCGATTCCGGGCAAAGAGGAATACTTGCATTCGGACAAATACGAGATCCGGTTCCGCGACTGGAACAAACCCGGCAACATAAAGGAGCTCATCACCCGGCTGAATCGCATCCGGCATGAGAATCCCGCCATGCAGGAATACGACAACCTGAAGTTCTACAAGGCCGAGAATGAACATATTCTCTTCTATGGAAAGAGCCTGGGCGAGAACCACGTGCTGATCGCGGTTAATCTCGATCCGTTCCAGCGGCACAACTCGTTCGTCTACGTTCCCATCGCCGATTACGGCATCAAGCCGGATGAGACCTACCAGGTGCATGACGTCCTGACCGACAAACGGTATCTCTGGAAGGGCGAGCGCAACTATGTCGATCTCGACCCGGCGGCCGAACCGGCGAACGTGTTTGTGCTCCGCAAATGGACGGCGAAGGAACAGGACTTCGATTATTACAAGTGATCGTTGCGAGGCCGCCGGGGCGTCGGGATCGAATTCCGATGCCCCGGCTCGTTTTCCGGCGATGAAATGAACGGAACGGCGGAATATAGAACGTAGATAAAATATAATATATGATATAGTAATTCGATGCTGCGCGCGGGACGTTTCGCGTGCCCGCGCGCGCCGAGCCTGGCGAGGCGCACGAGGTTCGCCCTCTTCGACACGTTCAGGGCGAACGGGTCTGCAGGACTCCATGGTCGGGGTTCGATTCCGGTTGCGCCGTTCCGGCGTCGCCGTTTTGGAACGTCACGGAAACGGCGGTGATGTCGTCGGGAGCGTCGAGCCCTTCGCGGAACGAATCGAGCCTGGCGAGAAGGCGGCGCGCCGGCAGGTTGACGGAGCTCGTTTCCTTGAGGAAGGTCTCGAGTCCCGTCATGCCGAATCGTTCCCCGGCTTTGTTGCAGCAGTCGAGGACGCCGTCGGTGAAAAACAGAAGGGTGTCTCCCGCTTCGAGCGTGACTTTCCGTTCCTTGAAGGAGGTCTCGATGACGCCGAGCGGATACCCCGGGATTTCGACGGGAATCACGATGTCGCTGCCGCCATTCTTCGTGCGATGCAGCACCGGGGTGTGTCCGGCATTGGCGAGATTCATGCTGCGGGTTGACGGATCAATGATGCCGTATGTCATGGTGATGAAGTAACTTTCGGCGATGATCCCGATCAGGATCCGGTTGACTTCGCGAAGAACCTGGGCAGGGGACAGGGTTTCGACGCGGAGTGCCTTGAAGGTGGTTTTCAGAACCATCGTCAGGAGCGCAGCGGGGACGCCTTTGCCGCTGACGTCGGCGACCACGATGCCGATGCGCCCGTCGCGGAAGGGGATGAAATCGTAGTAGTCGCCGCCGACCTGGGAGGCCATCGAGATGACCGCATCAATCTCGAGGCCGTTGACGACGGGCGGTTTCGGCGGTCTCGTGCTCGCCTGGATCTCGCGGGCGATGCCCAGTTGGCTCGTGAGATGGCGTTGCCTGTTCGAGATGTCGAGGAGTTCGGCCGTCTCGATGACCGACACGATCTGGTGCGCCATGATGGTCATGAACATCCAGTCGGATTCGCCCGGGACATTTTCCGGGTCGTCGAAATACAGAACGAGGAGACCGGACCTGTTGTCCGAAGGAGTCTCGCCTTTCTGCGAAAGGAGCCGGATGCCGATGACGGCTCCGTCGAGCCCCTGCTCGTGCGTGGGAGTGAGGCCGAACTCCCTGATCTGGCGGAGTGGAGCCGAAATGCGGTAGACATCGCCGCCGGAGTCTGGCGTCCAGGGGTCGATCGCCGCATGCCGGGCGATCCAGCCGCTCAGGCTGTTCGTCCAGCCAAGGCGTTGCCGGGCGCCCGTTGAGCGCGTGTATGCGGCGAACTTTTCCGACGACCGGAACGCGGGGGACACGTAATCCTGCGTCATGGGGAACAGACCGTCATTGGTCGATTCCAGGATGCGGGCGAGAGAGATCGATGGAACCTGGTTCCCGAGGAGGGTGAGAAGACGCTCGAGGCTTCCCGAGAGTGCGTCGGACGGTTTCTCTCGCAGATCGGCCCGTTCCCGGCCGAGATCGCCAAGGACGTTCCAGATGGTGGTGATCGCCTTGATGTGACGTGAATTCATCTGCAGTTCCCGGTGAAAATTATCCGCGATCTGGACGAGGCAGCGCTCGAATTCGTCTATTTCGCGAATGCCGGAGGGCGGGAGCGGAGGGATTTTCGTAGGGAGCGAGGAGTCGGAAAACCTCCTGCTCATCTGGCGCAGGTGCAGGGCGATGCGGTAATGGAAGTAGAAAAGCGAGCAGCCGCAGATGAACAGGAAAAAGCCCCAGGCCGGAAGGCGTGAAGAAAAATAGGCCTCGCCCTGGGAAACGAAGAGTTCGGAGGTCGACGAGAGGTCGCGCCAGAACTGATCGATTTCTCTCCGGACCATCGTCGCGATCGTGGCTTCGTATCCCGCGGCCTCCTGGCGGATGCGCGCGAGAGAGAGCCTGATGGATTGCTCGTCGAAGGAGGGGGGCGGAAGGAGGTTCGCCAGGCTCGAGAGGCTCATCAAGAGCGCGCGTGCATGTCCGGCGAGGCCGGCCCATGCATAGGGATGCAGCCAGCTCATGCCGGTGGCGGACTCGCTCAGATGCCGCACCAGCTCGAGGAAATGAGCGACGTGGATGTCGGCCGTGACGGTGGCGGAAGCTCCGGCGCTGCCCGCTTTCCATGTCGCGAGTTCGAGCTGCTGAGCCAGGCGGATATACGTGCGAATGGCTCCCTGATGGGCGGAAACAATGCCGGATATCTGAATCCAGCGGTACCGTCTCGGATGGTTGACGAGCAGTTGGTCGATTTCTGTCGCGACGTCGGAAATGACCTGGAGAGAGAGGTCCAGCGGCTGACGATACTCATGATCGAGTCTTCCTTCGAGGGCGATCCGCTTGAGCCTCAAATCGTGGTGCTCGAGGAGGAGGCGCTCATAATATCTGATGACCCGTTGGGCGCCGTGCAGGTCTTTCCGCAGAAAGGCCGCCCCCTGTGACAGCCACTGAGCCTGGGCCATGAATAATACGAGAAACAGCGCTACGGCAGCAAGGCTTATTGCTGCCAGCAGGGTTTTCATGGATATCCACGACCTTTTCGCGTGTGGCGGCATGGCGATCCTTCTCACGGGCGGAAGATGTTTTCTCTTATCTTCCGATGATTCTCTCTACTTCTAAATTAGCATATTCCCTGGAAAACAGCAAAACCGTCCGACAACGAAATACATTGCCGCAAAGAACGGGCAGAGCCGAACCGCCTGGTACACCGGCGAAGCCACGCGGGCGAAGAGAGGGCTGATCCCGTTGAATTACGGATTGGGAGATGTATTCGGGGCGTTCTGCGGTGCGGGGGGGGCGACCAGGGCGTCGAGCATTTCTCCGATCTGCGCGTGCAGGTCGACGGCTTCCTGAAGGTTTCCCGATTCGACGGCTTTTCCAAGGCGTTCCGCGAGTTCCTTCACCGCCTGCGGATCGGCTTCCTCCTCGACGGCGGCTTCAAACTCGATCGTCGTCAGTCCGCGGAAATTCTCCGGCGTGAAGGTGCGGATCTTTCCCGAGTCGGAGGCCGTTCCCGGTGCCGCTTCGTCGCGCAGGATCAACAACGGTATTCCCGGAGGCACGGCGGCCGTCGCGTCGAACTCGCCGTCGTCCTTCAGGCGGATTCTCATCGCGAGGGTATTGGAGCCGGCCAGGCGGAGCGCCTCGAGTTGGTCGATATCCTCGTATCTGACGAGGGCGGGAGCGGAGGCGTCTTTGCGGGTCACGCTCAGCCCTTCGGGCTCGCACCAGGAACCGCCCGTCAGAAATCCGTCGATGCGCGGAGCTCCGCTGGCCAGTTCGTAACTGACCGGAACCTCGATCTGGGCCGAAGCCGGAGCGGCCGAAAGGAGGGCGACTGATGCGCCGAAAATCAGGCCGAAGAGGGCGGAACGGGTTTTCATCGTGAAGCCTCCGGAGTGGGGATATCCGACGGCAGCAATTCTCACTATGCGTTCTAGAGCGAGTTTGCGCTTGACACCGGATCGAT